>CASFUI010000115.1 GCA_949297565.1 uncultured Eubacteriales bacterium | reverse complement strand
TACAATGAGGCGGTTGATGCGATTTCCTGCCTTACTGAGGAGGATTATTTTCTTGGAAGCCCGGATTATCTGAGGCGGATAAGAAAAATGACACCGCTTCCCATTATAAGAAAGGATTTTATTATCGAAGAATATCAGGTGTATGAGGCAAAGGTAATAGGCGCGGACGCGGTGCTTCTGATTGCGGCGATACTTCCCGACGGGCTGTTTAAGCATTTATATGATTTGGCGTACAGTCTCGGTCTTGATGTTCTGTGCGAGGTGCACGACGAGGAAGAAATGCGGCGGATGATTAATATGGGAGTTAAAATTATAGGGATAAATAACCGTAATTTAAAGACGTTTGAAGTGACGCTTGACACCACCAGACGTCTTGCGGCTATGGCTCCGGAGGGTACGGTGCTGGTTTCGGAGAGCGGAGTGCTTTGCGCGGATGACATAACAGCGTTGAAGGAAAGCGGGGCTGACGCGCTTCTGATCGGAACTGCATTTATGGAAAATGAAAATCCAAAAAAGCTGGCGTTGGAATGGAAGGGGATTTATGACGGAAATTAAAATATGCGGTCTTGTATCGGAAGCGGACGCTTCGGTTGTGAACGAATGCGCGCCGGAGTATGCCGGAATGGTGTTATTTTATGAAAAAAGCAGAAGAAACGTTTCTGCCTCTCAGGCGGAAAAAATTATCGCACTATTGGATAAAAAAATAAAAAAGACCGCTGTTGTAGTTTCGCCTGATATAAAGCAGATAGAAAAAATTGAGGCTGCCGGGTTTGATTATATTCAGGTGCATGGGAATTTGGACGATAAAATTTTAGAGCGTACTAAAGTTCCTGTGATAAAGGCGTTAAACATACCTGAGGAGGGAATTTCTGAAGGCATTTTAAAAGAGCTTGATAAAACGCTTCGAAATGATAAAATTTACGGAGTGCTTTTTGACGCGGGTACGCCGGGAAGCGGAAAGACGTTCCGCTGGCAGCTTATAAAGGAGCTGGGGGAAAATATAAGAAAAGCTGAAAAAAAGTTTTTTCTTGCAGGGGGATTAAATTCTTTAAATGTCGCTGACGCTGTGTCAGAAGTTTTTCCTGATGTAGTCGATGTTAGCTCCGGAGTTGAGAATGCGTCGGGCTCGGGAAAAGACATTAAAAAGGTTGATGATTTTATACAGCGGGTGAGAAGCATGCGCGCGTAAAAAATGATTTTTAGTCTGAACGGAGGAATACTATGAGTAAAGAAAATGATAACAGATATTACGGAGAATTTGGAGGACAGTTCGTGTCAGAGTCGCTTATGAACACGCTTGACGAGCTGGAAAAGGCTTTTGAGGAGGCAATAAAAGACCCTGAATTTATTGAACAGTATCACTATTATCTCAGGGAGTATGTGGGAAGAGAGACGCCTCTTTATTATGCAAAGCGTCTGAGCGAAAAATATGGTCCTAAAATATATTTAAAGAGAGAGGATTTAAATCACACGGGAGCTCATAAAATTAACAATGTTATAGGTCAGATACTTCTGGCAAAGCGAATGGGCAAAACTAAGGTTATCGCGGAAACTGGGGCAGGGCAGCACGGAGTAGCGACGGCTACGGGAGCGGCGCTTTTTAATATGGAATGTACTGTGTACATGGGCGCTGAGGATATAGAGCGACAGAAATTAAATGTTTTCAGAATGGAGATGCTCGGAGCAAAAGTGCAGCCGGTCACAAGCGGAAGCTCAACTTTAAAGGACGCTACAAACGAGGCAATTCGAACATGGGCTGAGCGCGCCGAGGATACATTTTACATTATAGGCTCGGCTGTAGGACCTCATCCGTACCCGAAAATGGTTAAGGAATTTCAGCGCATTATTTCAACGGAGAGCAAGCGACAGATACTGGAAAAAGAGGGACGTCTTCCTGATGTGGTTGCGGCATGTGTCGGCGGAGGCTCTAATTCGATAGGCATGTTTGCTGATTTTATAGATGAGCCTTCAGTGAGACTTGTCGGCGTAGAGGCCGGAGGCCTGGGAATTGAGACGGGAAAGCACGCAAGCGCTATGGCTCTGGGAGAGGTAGGAGTTCTTCACGGAATGAAGACATATCTATTGCAGGACAAAAACGGAAATATCGAGCTTGCGCATTCTATTTCTGCCGGACTTGACTATCCAGGAGTAGGCCCTGAACATGCGTATCTTCGTGACAGCGGACGTGCGGAGTATGTTTCGGTTACGGACGACGAGGCGATGCAGGCTCTCTTGGAGCTGTGCAGGACAGAGGGAATTATCCCTGCGATAGAGAGCTCACACGCGCTTGCGCATGTGTTTAAGATGGCTAAGGAAATGGACAGGGATAAAATTATAGTGGTTTGTCTGTCGGGACGCGGTGACAAGGACGTCAATACTGTACAGAGATATTTGAACGGAGAGGAGACCAATAAATAATGAACAGAATTGAAAACAGAATGGCTGAATTAAAAAAATCAAATAAAAAAGCGTTTATTACATATATGACTGCCGGCTTTCCGGATATTGAAAAGACAAAAGAAATTATTCTTGCGCAGGAGGAGGCAGGAATTGATGTGATTGAGCTCGGAGTTCCGTTTTCTGACCCGGTTGCGGACGGTCCCGTAATACAGAACGCATCGGTCGCAGCAATAAATAACGGGATTACGCTCGAAAAAATTTTTGAACTCATGAAAGAATTAAGGAATGAGGGCTGTGAGGTTCCGATATTATTTATGATGTATTACAACACGGCATATCACTACGGGCTGGAGGCATTTGTCAGAAAATGCGCCGCGTGCGGTGTTGACGGATTAATTATTCCTGACCTTCCGTACGAGGAGCAGGATGAAATTATGGAGCAGCTTGAAAACACACCGGGCGCGCCTGTGTTTATAGAGCTCGTCTCGCCTGTGTCAAAGCAGAGAATCTCTAAAATTGTAAAGCGCTCCAGAGGCTTTGTTTACTGCGTGTCACAAATGGGAGTTACAGGAGGAGACGTAAAGGATTTTCATAAAAATCTTAGAAATTATTTATCTGAGGTTAAAAATGCGAGCAATGTTCCTGTTATGATGGGCTTTGGAATTAAGACGGCCGAGGATGTAAAGCCGTTTGAGGATATTATAGACGGAGCTATCGTTGGAACACATTTTATAAAGCTGCTTGAGGAGAGCAATTTTTCCGCAGATGCAGTAAAGAAATATATTAAAAAATTTAAGGAAGAGCTTTAAAAGTAGCAGTTCAGCCATAAGCCGGCGCGGCTTTGCAAATGGCGCGGGCTGAACTG
>CASFUI010000114.1 GCA_949297565.1 uncultured Eubacteriales bacterium | reverse complement strand
GCACAAACTGGCTAATCTAATCCGTTCACCACCCTGCTTCCAGGATGATGTACTGTTTTTTAAGGCGACATTTCCATCAGCCTCTTTCAAGGCTTACTTCAATGTCCGTTCGTTCTTGAAATTCTTTAAGAATTTTCAGGGTTGTTTTACTGTTCAGTTATCAAGGTTCTTTCCGTCTTAAATGCCCATGTGTCAAGGCTTTTAAGGCGTTTCTTTTATTGTGTCGCTCGCGGCGACTTGTATATAATAGCACCCGCTTTACGGCTTGTCAACACATTTTTTTGCAAAAAGCCAATATTTTTTACAAAAACTGATTATTTTTTCTCTCATAATAATAAAGGCTATCAGAAACTCGCTTAATATTATTAAAGCAAATTTGAAGAAGTAATAGTAACTCACTGCACACTGAGAGCATTTCTCGCCTTATCGGTAATTTCTCTCTGGTAGGCAATCTCATTTTCAATATTTCTTGCGACTTCATTTGCAGTATATGCAGCATCCACAACCTTGTGCAGAACCTGCTCCACTTCGTCAGCCTTTTGCTTCTGCGCTACGGCATTGTTATATACTGTTGTCATCGCATCAACAGTATCGGAAACCGAAAGCTGAACCTGTGCAATAGTATCTGTAATCTCCTTTGACGATTTTGATGACCTTGATGCAAGATTTCTGACTTCGCTTGCAACAACAGCAAAACCTCTTCCGTGCTCTCCCGCACGAGCCGCCTCAATAGAAGCATTGAGCGACAAAATATTTGTCTTGTTCGAAATATTGCTGATAACCTCAGCAAATTCTTCAATTTTTCCTGACAATGACTTAAGCTCTTTAATCTTCGCCGATGATTCAGCAACAACCGCATTAAGGCTGTCAATCATTTTTAAAATTTCTTTTATACTTCCGATACTCTCCTTAACAAGATTCAGCGAAGTATCAGATGAATTAATAACATCAAATGCATTCTTCTCAAGCTGCTCCTGTGAAGAATCAAGACCGTTTAAAATATCCGTCAGATTGTCAATCATTTCTTTTGTATTGCTCATTCCGCTGTTTTCCACTTAACCCCTCCATCACAAAAATCACTTTTCTAAACTTCTATGCCGGACAAGCCGACAAATCATCTTTTAACCACATAACAAAAGTAAGAAGCCCGCTTGTGGACTTCCCTGGCTGGCGCGAAGCTGTTTGAGCAGCCAAACTTATATAGCGAGTCATTACATTCTCATCTCTTCCCGCGCAGGCTTCGCACTGTCTCATCAGAACGCTGTCAGATTAACTTTATTGCATCCCCCACACTACTAATACCAATTAAATTTATTTTATCAGTTTTTTTGACATTTTTCAAGCATACTTCGGGAAGTATGCATTTTTTAAATCCAAGCTTAACAGCCTCATTAATTCTAATCTGCGGCTGACTCACGGCGCGCACTTCACCCGCCAGCCCGACCTCTCCGAAAACAATCGTGTCCTCCGGCATAGGTCGGTTTCTGAAGCTGCTGACCAACGCCATTACTATACCCAAATCCATAGCAGGCTCGTTTACTTTAAGACCTCCCGCTATATTTACATATGCGTCGCTTCCCGATAAATGAATTCCTGCTCTTTTCTCAAGAACAGCCATTAAAAGATTCACTCTGTTATAATCGGCTCCGGCAGCCGTTCTTCTGGGCAGTCCAAAATTTGAATCGCACACCAGCGCCTGGATTTCTACAAGGAGAGGCCTCGTCCCCTCCAAAAGACATACAACTGCCGAGCCTGAAGCCTCAAGCGGACGTCCGTTAAGCATATACTCTGAAGGATTTGCAACCTCCGCAAGACCTTCCTGTCTCATCTCAAAAACACCAATTTCATTTGTTGAGCCAAAACGATTTTTTACACTTCGCAAAATCCTGTATGCCGCATTTTTATCACCTTCAAAATACAGAACGGTGTCTACCATATGCTCAAGCATTCGCGGACCTGCGACAACACCTTCCTTCGTGACATGTCCGACTATAAAGATAGAAATATCCAGCCCTTTCGCAAGCTGCATAAGCACAGCCGTAGTCTCCCTGACCTGCGCCACACTCCCCGGCGCCGAGGCGATTTCCTCACGGTACATTGTCTGAATTGAATCTATTATAACTATTTCAGGTTTTGTCTCGACAAGCACCTCCTCAATCTGCTCAAGGCTTGTCTCACACAGCACCATTAATGTGTCAGAAGCATTGCCTATTCTCTGAGCGCGAAGCTTTATCTGACTTAACGACTCCTCGCCGGATATATACAAAACACGTTTTCCGTCAGACGCAAGATTATAACACATCTGAAGCAGAAGCGTAGATTTGCCTATCCCCGGGTCTCCGCCCACAAGAACAAGCGAGCCTCCCACAATTCCGCCGCCGAGCACCCTGTCAAGCTCACGTATATGTGTTGTCACTCTGTCTCTGTCTTTAGTCGAAACAGCAGAGAGACTTACCGGCTCCACTTTCATTTTACCGACTGCCTGCTGTTTATTTGTCTTATTCCTGGTCACATCCGCAAGTCCCCTCACCTGTTTTATTTTGCTTACAGGCTCCTCGACAAATGTATTCCATGCCTTACACGCCGGGCACTGCCCCGACCATTTTGCCGATTCATAACCGCACTCGCTGCAAAAAAAAGCGGTTTCTCTGCTCTTGGCCACCTTTACCTCCTAAGTTCAAATGAATAATTCATAGTTATAAAACAATAAATCCAAATAATTTTTGTATGCAAACACCGCAAAGTAATGCAAAAATGGAAGCAGAATTATCTGCTTCCATGAAAATCATGTATTGTCATGGCTGATAAACCTGACTTTATATCAGACTTTCTTAACCTCAACCGCTACGGCCTTTCCTTCGTCAAACTCAACTGAAAGTACAAGCTTGCCGCCCATATTGGTAGTCATTGTACCAGCGTTTTCACCGTCAATCATAATATTATAAGACGCTCCCTCTTCAAGCTCAAGTGTAATCTGTGCGTCCTCTTCGCCTTCTACAAAAAACTTAACTCCTTCAGCAGAAGCCTCAAAATTGTTTACCGCTGTTCCAGGTACTGATTCATATACAAAAGCTCCGTTCCTTTCAAGCTTTGTAATCTCGTTAAATGTCTTAACCTTGTATGTATCTCCTCCATGCTCAAAGTCTGATAACTTTGACTTTGTACCAAGCTTATAATTGCCAAAGCTAAGTGTTCCATCCTGTTCTGAACGAAGCAATTCATTAACTACTGACATTTGTATGTCCTCCTAAAGTTTATTATAATTGTATCCGCAATCATGTATTAACGATAGAGATATTATACAATAGTTCAACAAAATATGCTAGTCCTTTTGTAAAACACTTTTAACATATTCTGTAAATTTGCAAAATTCCCCGCCTTAAAATTTAATCACGGCATATGCAGCAATTATTTTTTGGCGGGGAACCTATTTTGCTATTTATTCATGCCTCTTTTTAATGAAAAATGAAGCTTTCCGTCTTTAACAGACACCTGTATTCTGTTTCCCTGCTTAACGCTTCCCTCAAGTATTTTCTCGGCAAGCGCGTCCTCAATATCATTCTGGATAGTTCTGCGAAGAGGCCTTGCACCGTACTTCTCATCGTACCCTTTATCAACAATATATTTCTTGGCGTCCTCATTCAATTCTATTGAGAGCTTCATTTGCTCCATAATTCTCTTATTGACATTGTTAATCATTATATCGACTATCTGTCCTATCTGTTCCTTATTAAGAGCATGGAACACTATAATCTCATCGATACGGTTAATAAATTCAGGCTTAAAAATACGTTTAACCTCATCCATAACCTTATTCTTCATGTTTTCATGGCGCTGCTTTTCGTCAATCACTGACGCAAAGCCCAGAGTCTTAGGCTGCACGATATTTTCCGCGCCTGCGTTTGACGTCATTATGATAACGGTATTTTTAAAATCCACCACTCTTCCTGTTGAATCTGTTATATGACCGT
>CASFUI010000113.1 GCA_949297565.1 uncultured Eubacteriales bacterium | reverse complement strand
GTTTATGGGAGGAATTTGAGGCAGGTAAAACACCTGAGGCCAAGTTTGCGCATACAATGGATAATTTTCAGCCGACGCTGTTAAATGATATGACAAACGGAAAGAGCTGGATGGAGCGAGGAGTTCATCTTAGCCAGATTTTAGAGCGCAACAGGAATACAGAGCTGGGTTCAAGGGAGCTATGGAATTATTCATTAAACAAAATGCTCCTTAAAAATGTAAAAAATAAAAAAATCATAGATGACGTAAATAAATAAAAATGCTCCGCAGGATCGCGGAGGCGCGAAAAGGTAATTATTCTTACGAATTGGCGCCTCGCGAAAGAGTTCGCAAGCGAACTCTTTGTTTTATATCTATATCGGGAGGAAGAACAGAATATCATGTTACAAAAGTCAAAAATAAAATCATATGAAATGGATATGTGTACCGGCTCTATTTTAAAGAAAATGCTTTTGTTTTCACTTCCGCTGATGGCGTCAAGTGTGCTGCAGCTTTTATTTAATGCTGCCGATATTATTGTTGTGGGAAGATTTTCAGGTGATAATGCTCTTGCAGCCGTAGGCTCAAACACTGCGCTTATAAATCTTCTTACAAATTTTTTTATGGGTCTTTCAATAGGAGCAAATGTCCTTGTTGCAAGATATTATGGAGCAAAGCAGGATAAAGATCTGGTTGAAACAATACATACATCTATGCTGTTAAGTATATACAGCGGAATTATTCTGACTGTCGTTGGTGTATTATGTGCTAAGCAGATTTTAATATGGATGAAGACGCCGGAAGCAGTGCTTGATTTGGCTGCGGTTTATCTTAGAATATACTTTCTGGGTATGACCGCGACAATGATTTATAATTTCGGAAGTGCAATACTTCGAGCCGTAGGCGATACAAGAAGGCCTCTTTATTATCTGGTAGTTGCCGGAGTCGTCAATGTAATTTTAAATCTTGTTTTTGTAATAATTTTTAAATTGAGTGTAATGGGAGTTGCCATCGCGACAGTTATATCACAGTGTATCTCGGCTGTTTTGATATTGAGATGTCTTATGCGTGAAACAGGAAGTATAAAACTCGATTTAAGAAAATTAAGTATTAATAAAAGTAAATTTCTTAAAATTGCGCAGATTGGCTTGCCTGCAAGCCTTCAGGGCGTTATTTTTTCTCTTTCAAATGTTGTGATTCAGTCTTCGGTTAATCTTTTTGGGGAAACTACGGTTGCCGGAAATTCCGCGGCGGCGAATATAGAAGGCTTTGTATATGTGTCAATGAATTCGCTTTATCAGGCGACGATATCTTTTACGAGCCAGAATGTTGGCGCCGCAAAATATGAGAGGATAAATAAGATTTTATATACAGCACAGCTATGTGTTATAGTGGTCGGTCTGGTGCTTGGAAATTCCGCGCTGTTTTTTGGAAGACAGCTTCTGTCGGTTTACACGGGCAGTTCGGAAGTGATAGATGCCGGAATGAAACGGTTAAATATAATTGCGAGGACATATGCTCTGTGCGGTATGATGGATGTTATGGTGGGGTCCTTAAGAGGTCTGGGATATTCCGTTATGCCGATGATCGTGTCTCTTATAGGCGCGTGTGGGCTAAGACTTTTGTGGATTTTTACATTTTTCCGAATGGAGAGATTTCATAATGTTACATCGCTTTATCTTACATATACATGGAGCTGGATTATTACGTTTTCGGTGCATGTAATATGCTGGCTGATTGTCCGCCGAAAACTCGGCAGACAATGGGGCAGCAAAAATGTTTAGGTATAGCTGATGATACTTTAAAAAGATTTGTTTAAATATTCATTGCGTATATGGGCTTCCATATCATGTACTTCCTGTTCAAATTCACGGGCAGACACGAGATGGCAGCCCTGTCCGATAATGATTACCTGCTCAAGACCGTCAGATGTGGCAACTCTTACATAGTCTTTTCGTCCGTGCTCGTGTGCGAATTTTTCTATATAGTGGTCGGCTGTCTCAGCTTCTTTTGTAAAAACTACATGTATATTGTGGTAGTCAAGCGTTTCTGTGTCATGTCCCTGTACACGGTAAGCATCGAATACAACTATAAGACTGCATTTTTTCATTGCCTGATAGTTGCATAGAATGTCAAGGAGTCTTCCTCGGGCACTGTCAAGATTTACCGCTGCTAATTCCTTCAATTCCTTCCATGCAAATATAATATTGTATCCGTCAACCAGAAGAAATGAATTCCCTTGGTTTTGTACGGTTTCAGTACCCTTGTAAACATATTTTTTTGTGGAATCTGCTTTTCGGGTTGCGTTTCTTTTGCGGAAGGCGTTGTCATTGCTGCTGTTAGCGTAATATGTCTGTCTTAAAATAGCATCTATTTCATCTGTTCCTATGGGTTGGTCTGATACTGTGCGGCTTCTTTCAAGGCTGCTCATATTTCTTGCTCTTAAACTATGGTTTTGATTATCTGAAACACTTTTGGCCTTTTCTTCAAGCACGCTTGCTAAATGCATGTGTGAAAAAACTTCATCCCACTCAACAACAGTACCTGCTCCGTGAAAACAGAAGACGGATGAAGCCGGATTAAGAGTATCTCTCAGCGGTTCATAATGTGAATTTTCAATTACTTCCTGTGTATTATGGCATGGCTTGTAGCCATCCATCTGGCATGACAGTCTGCCAAGTCCCTTGGTGTATGACATTACTTCTGTCTGATAGCTGCCAAGACATGCGGCAGGAACAGTACCTGTTAATACAGACATCTGTAAATCGCTGCTTTCAGACATTACAAAGTCAGCATTCATACGGTCGAGGTCGTTCATTGCGCGTCCGATATTTTCACTTGGTATTTTAAGGGTGAATTTAAAAAAAGGCTCCAATAAAACTGAATCTGCCTGCATAAGCCCCTGTCGCACCGCACGGTAGGTGGCCTGCCTGAAATCGCCTCCCTCGGTATGCTTTGGGTGGGCGCGTCCGCTTACCAGAGTGATCACAACGTCTGTCAAAGGTGCTCCGGTCAGAACACCCAGATGAGTTTTTTCAGAAAGGTGTGTCATAATAAGTCTTTGCCAGTTTCTATCAAGAATATCTTCGGAGCAATCTGTTTTATACTGTATGCCGCTTCCATGCTCTCCCGGCTCAATTATAAGATGTACTTCTGCGTAATGTCTTAATGGCTCAAAATGTCCCACCCCTTCAACAGTATTTCTTATAGTTTCTTTGTATACAATAGAGCCTGAGGAAAAGCTGGTTTTTATATTGAAACGCTCCTGTATTATGCTTTGGAGAATTTCTATCTGTACGGCTCCCATTACCTGTATGTTTATCTGACCTAAAAGTTCATTCCAGACAATATGAAGCTGGGGCTCTTCCTCCTCAAGCATTCGCAGCTTTGGGAGTACCTGAAGAGCATCGATATTATCCGGCAGTATTAACTGATATGTCATAACAGGCTCCAGCATCGGAACGGAGGATTTTGTGTCTGAGCCTATCGACTGTCCGGCAAAGCTGGAATCAAAGCCTGTGACCGTGCATATTCCACCGGCTTGAAGCTCGTTTACTGTTGTATACTTTTCGCCGGAGTAAATTCTTATCTGATTGACCTTCTCATCAGGGGTTATCTGCATTCTTGTGCTGAGACAGCCACCCGTAACCTTTAAGTAGGTAAGCCTGTTTCCGGAAGCATCACGGGCTATTTTAAAGACTTTTGCGCCAAATTTTTCAGGATATTTTTTAAATAATATATAGCTGTTTAATCCGTTAAGAAGGGTATCTATGCCTGTGAGTTTAAGAGCAGAGCCGAAAAAACACGGAAAAAGGTGTCTTTTTGCAATGGCTGTACTGATTAAGTTGTTGTCAATCTTTCCGTTTTCAAGAAATTGTTCCAGAAGCATTTCATCACACAAAGAGAGTTCTTCCAAGTCAATGGCTTCAGGAAAAGAAAAATCTATAATTGTATCGGATAGCTGATTTTTAAGCTGTTCAAGCAGGCGGGCTCTGTCAGTACCAGGCTGGTCCATTTTATTTACAAACACAAATGTGGGAATGCGGTATCTTGCCAGCAGACGCCAAAGAGTTTCCGTATGGCTCTGAACTCCGTCAGCTCCGCTTATTACAAGTACTGCATAGTCAAGTACCTGAAGAGTGCGCTCCATTTCTGCTGAAAAATCAACGTGACCGGGTGTGTCTAAAAGGGTTATAGACATATTGTCAAGTTCAAATACGGCCTGTTTTGAGAAAATTGTAATTCCACGTGTTCGCTCCATTTGATTAGTATCTAAAAATGCGTCGCGGTTATCGACACGACCAAGTTTTCTTATTGCTCCGGACTTATATAACAGAGCTTCTGATAAAGTTGTTTTACCTGCATCTACATGAGCAAGCATTCCTATTGCAATGTTGTTTTTCATTTTATTTAATACTTTCCTGTAATTCTTTCAGAATTTCATCTGGGAGATTGGTGACATCTTTTATATTTTCGTATGACATTTTCTTTTTAAATAGTTTTATGACAAATTCCTTTGATTGTTTTGCGGTATATTCTTTTGCATATTCATCTACATAATTTTTAAATACACTTGACATTCTTTTCTGCCCCTCTCCTTCTTTGAAATATTTAACGCTCGCGCAAAAGCGTGGAAAACGTTGGTCTTCATGAACATGTGAGCTCGTAAAAAGCTGCATTAAATCAGCGATACAAGAGCCGTCATATCTTACACGCTTCTGGTGGTCATCGTTATCCCCCTTCTGCATTTCTATATTGTAATATGACCCATCAGAATCAGTACATAGTACGTCAACTGTGACAGAGCAGCCAAATATATTCCTCATTGTTCAATAACGCTTTGTGTGTCATAAAATTTCAAGTGTATCTTCTTGTTATTATAGCCTATGTCCGTATGTATTTGCAAATAAAATAAATATATTATAAATATATATTATAAACATATAATAGTCGGAAGATAGTATATAAATACTATAAATAAAATGTATAATCGGTAATGATATCTCGTGGGATAAAATGCTGAAAATTTTTTGCCTTGATATGAAAGCATTTATTGAAGACAAAAGAAAATCAATTTTCAAGCAAATACTTTGTATTAAAAATTATTTCAAGTAAATAATATATTTATATAAGTAAACATACCTATATAGGAACACGGTGCGCTGACTTAATATTTATCTATAGTTAAAGTGCTTAATGATTTAAAAAATTAATGCGGAGGATAAATATGGGGGAATACACCGATGTGCTTAAGCGGCTTGTTATGTACAGAAAATCGCTTGGAATGGTACAGACTGAAGTGGCAAAGAAGGTCGGTATAGGACAGGAAATGTATTCTTATATAGAAAACGGCAGCATAAAAATCAGCGGTGAACTGCTTATAGAATTTATGAGGATAGGATGCAGTACGGACGAACTTATTGCCGGAAAGGAATACAATTATGAGGCTGATGATTTAGAAGCCGCAGTCAATTCAATAGCTGCGGAGGAGGACAGGAATTTTGCTCTGAAACTTCTCGCGGAGCTTATTGTAAATAAATGCGGAAGAAAAAGGGAGAGTATCACGGGTGAAACAGCAGATAATATGCTGATGCTGGATGCTTTGTCCAAGTCGTGGGACAATTTTTCAATGACG
Source organism: uncultured Eubacteriales bacterium (assembly GCA_949297565.1). GTDB lineage: Bacteria > Bacillota > Clostridia > Lachnospirales > Lachnospiraceae > Lachnospira. Next base: position 883 of record CASFUI010000113.1, on the reverse strand, counting down.
TGCTTTGTAAGAAAAAAATTGCTGTTATCGCAAATAGATATGGCGGAAAGGCTTGGACTTGGAATAAAAAAATACAGGGCGATTGAGCGTGAAACAATATATCCCGACGCGGAAACGCTGTTCAGCCTGTATGACATGTCTCATTACAGGCCAATTCTTTTTATGAATATGAAAGACAGAAAAATACAGATATTAAAAAGTATATGGGGTATTTTCACCTCGGCAGAGAAGGAGAAGCTTCTTAAATACGCGGTATACTCGGCTGAAATATTCGGTCAGGAAGTTTAAAAGCGGCAGAATAGTATAAAAAAATATACCTATGCAGGGGGTGCCGAAATTACATTAATATTTACCTATACATAATATGCTAAAGGCAAATGTGGAGGTAAGTATGGGGGATTACACAGATGTGCTTAAGCGTCTTTATATGTACAGAAAGTCCGTTGGATTGGTACAGAGAGAACTTGCGGCATGTGTTGGAATTGGTCAGGAACAGTATTCTTATATAGAAAACGGAAGTGTAAAAATAAGCGGACATCTTCTGTTGAAATTTATGAAGGTCGGTTTTGGAACAGACGAACTGATAGCCGGAAGAAGCTATATTTATGAGGCTGATGATTTAGACAGAGCGATAAATACAATTGATACAGAGGAAAATAAAAATTTTGCTTTAAAACTGCTTGCGGAGCTGATAGTAAAAAGGAGCCGTGAAATGCGGGAATATATTACCGGAGAGACGGCAGACAATATGGAGATGCTTGACGCGCTTTCGCAGTCGTGGAATGATTTTTCAATGACGCAGTTTGTCAGGACAAGACTGTCGTTAAGCCAGATAGAAATGGCAGAGAGGCTTGGACTGGGAATAAAGAAATACAGAGAGCTG
>CASFUI010000112.1 GCA_949297565.1 uncultured Eubacteriales bacterium | reverse complement strand
GAGATTTGAAGATACGCTGGGACAGAGAAAATAACACGGTTTTTATGGAGGGGCCTGCGGTTACTGTGTGTACCGGAAAAATTAAAATCTGAAGGAGAAATGTGAAAAATCACGCCGAAGCGCTGATTTTTCACAAAACTATTTGTGCCGGAGCGTCACAAATAGTTTTGGTGGCAGACGCAAATTTGATATTTGCGTCGCCCCGTAGCGATAAACGCTCCGGAATGGAGAAAAATACTATGATGACAGAACAGAGCATGAAAACATTTCTTGAAACATTATCAAGCTCGGCGCCGGTTCCGGGCGGTGGAGGAGCAAGCGCATATGCTGCTGCGCTCGGTATGGCACTTGGCTCTATGGTTGCAAATCTGACTACGGGAAAGAAAAAATACGCGCAGTATCAGCAGGAGCTTGAAGAGGTTATAGAAAAGGCAAAAACTTTGACAGATACGCTTGCCTCATATATGGATAAGGATGCAGAGGCTTTTGAGCCGCTGTCAAAGGCGTACGGACTTCCTAAAAACACGCCTGAAGAGCAGGCAGCCAGGGATGAAGTCCTTGAGAGATGTCTTGTAGCAGCAAGCGAGACCCCGCTTGAATTAATGGGACAGATATTGGAGGCTATGAAGCTGTTGGACAGATTATCGGTAATAGGCAGCAATCTTGCGATAAGCGATGTGGGCGTAGGTATACAGATGGCGAAAGCGGCGTTAAACGGTGCGTCGCTCAATGTATTTATAAATACTAAGCTTATGAAAAATATGGTTGTCGCAGAGGATATGAATATGCGTGCGGACCAGATGCTTATTAAGGGAAATGAGCTTGCGGACAGTGTGTTTGAGGCTGTTATGGATAAAATACGATGACGGAGAGTATGGTATGGAGATTTTAAAAGGGCTGCCTGTGGCACAGGCAATTAACGAAAAACTTACAGAAGAGTCGAAGGAGTATGCGGACAGACCGCCTCATCTTGCTATTGTGCGAGTGGGTGAGAGACCGGACGACTGTTCTTATGAGCGCGGCGCGACTAAAAAAATGGATAAGGTTGGATTTCGCTGTACTTCATATGTGTTTCCTGAGGACATAAGCAACGATGAATTTCAGAGTGAATTTGACAGGATTAACAATGACGGCGATATAGACGGAATTCTTCTGTTAAGACCGCTGCCTGAACATCTGGATGAAAGGTCGGTGGAGCAGCGCATTAATCCACAGAAGGATTTGGACGGCATCTCGCCTGTTAATCTGGCAAAGGTGTATGCCGGGGATGAGACGGGATTTGCGCCGTGTACGGCAGAGGCTGTTATTGAAATGCTTGATTTTGCCGGAATTGACCTGACAGGCAAGCGAGTGACGGTTGTGGGAAGAAGTCTTGTAATCGGAAAGCCTGTTGCTATGATGCTTATGAAAAAGAATGCGACGGTTACAGTCTGTCATACGCGCACAAAGGATATGCCGGGAACTTGCAGAAATGCCGAGATTATTGTCGCGGCAGCAGGATGCGCAAAGATGATTAACTCCGACTATGTAGGAAAAGATGCTGTTGTGATTGATGTGGGCATTAATGTTGACGAAAACGGAAACCTCTGCGGTGATGTGGATTTTGACAGCATTTCAGACAGCGCGTCCATCGCAACGCCGGTCCCGGGCGGCGTGGGCTCGGTTACGACATCGGTGCTTGCAAAGCATCTTTTAAGGGCGGCAAAGAGCCGGAGAGATGACAAGAGATAAATTGAGGTTAAAAATAATAGACATATAAAATAAAGTCAGCTATACTTGTATGTACATAAATACAAAGAAATGTATATTATGTACAAATGAATGCGGGTGTGGCTGATTTTTTTTGTTTCAGGAGGGGGGATACAGAAAGCAGTATATTTAGGAGCTGACCCGCAAGGATAAAAATTTATAAAATTACATGAATGAGGGGTATGATGAAAAAAATTGTTTTTTTGAGCAGATTGATGCTTATAGGAGCGTTGATGACACTGATATGGTTATTTGCTGATTGCAGGGAGGTATATGCAGGACTTGAAAAAATAGAATGTGTTGTACATGAGATAGAGATATGCAGTATATGCGGACATAATTATAATGACATTGAATTGTGCTCTCATCAGAAGGGGATTACATACAATTCAAAGGAATGTAAGCCATACGAAGAAAAATATTGCAATATCTGCGGTCAAAATATGATTTACTGCGACCATGTTGAGGGAGTTGAGTATGGCGGAACAGAATGCAAACCATGGGAACGGTGCAATATCTGCGGAAATAATTATTACGACCCCAACGGAGCGTGTTCGCACTGGGAGGGTGAGATATACGGCGGAACAGAATGTTCAACTTATATAATTGAGGTGTGTAATATCTGCGGCAAAAACTATCATGGAGGAGATTGTCCTCATCATGAAGGAGCATGGTATGACGAGGGTTACTGTGAACTTGAAGATATGACGGTGTGCAATATCTGCGGAAATAATTATTACGACCCCAACGGGGCATGTTCGCACTGGGAGGGTGAGATATACGGCGGAATTGAATGCAGCACGACAACGATATGCAATATCTGCGGAAATAATTATTATGACCCGAATGGAGCATGTTCGCACTGGGAGAGGAACAGATACGGAGGGACGGTATGCGAGGCGAGCAGCATAACCTTATGCAATATCTGCGGAAATAATTATTACGATCCCAACGGAGCGTGTTCGCACTGGGAGGGGAATGGATATGGAGGAGAAACATGTAATACCTCGGTAAAACGTATATGTAATGTATGTAATGATTTATATTTAAACTGTCTTCATATAGCCGGACATGAGTATGAAAATGTGGTTTACTATTATTACATAGAAGATAGAAACGGTCAGGCTGAAATTGACAAGCTTGATTTAGAAACTATAAGGGACGATATAAGTAACCCGTATAATTATAAGAATAAAATATCAAAAGTTGTAAAAGTACCCGTGGATACAAATGATGAATTTAAAGCGGCATGGAACGGAATAGGCAAGGGAGAGCAGCAGTATTACTGCATATATGCTGTCATAATGAATATGCATGGCAATGTGACGGAAATATCTAATGGTTCGGGAAAGGGTTACTCCATGCGATTGAACATGGAAGATATAAGGGCGCTTGAACGCAAGCCTGTGCAGAGACTGCTGCTGCTTCAGTGCAATGTTGGAAGTATAGACCACATCGGTAATAACGTGGCATCAGTGTTTGCTGAAAAGGTGACAGGCAAGGTCCTGGCAGGTGATGGCGAGGTACACATTTTAAAAACATTAAAAAGTGAGGGGAAAGAGGAGGGACCTGACGGATTTTTTTCGAATAATCAAATTGAATATTTGCGATATGAGGCTTATAAAAAAGGGTGGTTTTTTTATAAATATGATTGGGACAGAGAAAGGGTTATATGTACGCAGGCAGGAGGAAATCAACACAGAATATATCATCTGTTAGATATGTTTTGAGAACTCGGAGGGGAATATGAAAAAAAAGAAAAAAACAATAATATGTACTGCTGCGGCTGCGCTTCTGCTGATAATATCGGGTGTGCTTATGTATATTAACAGCCCGCGTTACATAATAAAAAATACAGTTATGTGGTATGAAAAGGATTTTACATTGCCGCTTTTCTGTCAGAAAATTAAATTTAAGTATAATAAGGAAAACGGCAATTATACTGGAAAGTTCCAAATTAGCAAAAATGATAAAGACAGGCTTTTGGAAAAACTTGATGCCGCTGAAAGCAGGGCTACAGCAGCGCAGAATGCCATTCTTCGCAGTGCCCGAAAACAATGTCTTGAAGATATGGAAGAGGAGGTATTGAATACAACGGGAGTAGTAAATTTACTTGTTGAAACGAAAGGCAAAAAGGTTGTAAAAAGAGATGACATTGAGCCGGAAAAAATATATCCTGAGGATTGGATGGTTGAGAAGGATGCAGAGCTTTTAGCATATTACTGTACCCTTCCGAGATATATAGAAGGGGTGACGTTGTTTCAGGATACGCTGAGAGGACGAGAGCCGTATTGTTATATTGTAATATATAAAAATAAAGACGATAAATATTATTTATGTATAAAAAGGACGGATTTTTCCGATTGGGATGGTCCTATCGGCGGCAAATAGAAATCAGTGCGGAGCTTGAAAAGTATCTTTTTCGGGCGGCGGCAGCGGAGACATAATAAAAATAACGGATTTGGATAAAATAAAAGGTAAAATTGAATTTGGGTGGGAAATAATTCTTGAATAAAATAATTTCCTATGTTATGATACCAATATCAAAATGCGCTTTGCTGTCTGTGAGGCGTAAAATATTTAAAGACTGTGAAGGAGACTCTTTCTCATGGAACCTGACAGGAAGGCTGCGTCATCGACTGAGAGCGCGCGCAGGGAATTGTCAAAGGGAACGCTCCGGAGTCGGGCAGCTGAATATACAGGATATTGTAGGCTGTCACGTTGCACGCGTTAAGTGTTTAATGAGGAGCGGACAGAGCCATGTTTATTGGGTATGCGGCTGATTGGTCTGTTCAATGCGGGTGGTACCGCGGATAAAAAGTTTATTCGCCCCGGAATACAAGTGATGTATTCCGGGGTTTTTGTTTTTGCAAAAATAAGTCTTTTAAAATATTTTCTGCAAAAATAAGAGCCGTGAGGCAGCTAAGAAAGGAGATTACGAATGTCAAACATTTACAGAGACAGAACTTTAAATCAGGTCAGTGAGCAGGATATTGACAGCAGTCTGAGAGTAGCGGGCTGGGTTGAAAATATCCGTGACCACGGCGGAGTATCTTTTATTGATTTGAGAGATATGTACGGCGTGCTTCAGATTGTAATAAGAGACGCAGAACTCTTAAAGGGAATTAAGAAGGAGGACTGCATTAGCGTTGAGGGAATTATGGAAAAGAGGGATGAGGATACCTACAATCCGAAAATTCCTTCAGGTACAATCGAACTTGAGGCAAAGAAGATAACAGTGCTCGGTCAGGTTTACCAGACGCTTCCGTTTGAGGTTATGACTTCAAAGGAGGTGCGTGAGGACGTTCGTCTTAAATATCGCTATCTCGATTTGAGAAATCAAAAGGTAAAGGATAATATTATTTTCCGTTCAAAGGTAATTTCATTTCTTCGCCAGAAAATGACAGAAATGGGATTTTTGGAAATTCAGACGCCAATTCTGTGTGCGTCATCTCCTGAGGGGGCAAGAGATTATATTGTACCCTCAAGAAAATATAAGGGAAAGTTCTATGCGCTGCCTCAGGCTCCGCAGCAGTACAAACAGCTTTTGATGGTTTCAGGCTTTGATAAATATTTCCAGGTGGCTCCGTGTTTCAGAGATGAGGACGCAAGAGCAGACCGCTCTCCGGGTGAATTCTATCAGCTTGACTTTGAGATGAGCTTTGCTACACAGGAGGATGTATTCCGTGTCGGTGAAGAAGTGCTCTCTGCAACCTTTGAAAAGTTTGCGCCTGAGGGTTTTGAGGTTACAAAGGCGCCGTATCCGGTTATAAGCTATAAGCAGGCGATGCTGGAGTTTGGAACGGATAAGCCTGATTTAAGAAATCCGTTAAGAATTATAGATGTGACGGAATTTTTCCAGAGATGCACATTTAAACCGTTTATCGGAAAGACGGTGCGTGCAATAAAGGTGCATGCTGATATGTCAAAGGGCTTCCATGAAAAGCTTTTGAAATTTGCTACAGGTATAGGTATGGGTGGACTCGGTTATCTTGAGGTGCTTGAGGATATGTCTTATAAGGGCCCTATCGATAAGTTTATTCCGGATGATATGAAAAAGGAATTTCTTGAACTCGCGGGACTTGAGGTTGGAGACACTATTTTCTTCATGGCGGACAAAGAGGACAGGGCTGCCTACTATGCGGGAATGATACGCACGGAGCTCGGAGAAAAACTTGGGCTTATCGAGAAAAATGCATACCGCTTCTGTTATATAAATGACTTTCCGATGTTTGAGAAGGACCCGGAGACAAAGAAGATAGGTTTTACACACAATCCGTTCTCTATGCCGCAGGGAGGGCTTGAGGCGTTAAATACAAAGGATCCTCTTGACATTCTCGCATATCAGTATGACATTGTATGCAACGGTGTTGAGCTTTCATCGGGCGCTGTTAGAAATCACGACATGCAGATAATGGTAAAGGCATTTGAGATAGCCGGATATGATGAAGAGGTATTGAAAGAAAAGTTTGGCGCTCTCTATAATGCTTTCCAGTTCGGAGCGCCTCCTCACGCCGGAATGGCTCCTGGTATTGACAGAATGATTATGCTTCTGACGAACGAGGAGAATATCCGCGAGGTAATTGCGTTCCCTATGAGCGGAACAGCTCAGGATTTGATGTGCGGAGCGCCTAATGAGGTTACGGAACAGCAGCTTAGAGAGGTGCATATAAAGGTTCGTGATTAAACGCTTTGGAAAAGGAGGATAATTATGGCAAATGTGATTGATGATGCAACCATTGATTATGTCGGAATTCTTGCCAAACTTGAGCTTTCTGATGAGGAGAAGGAACAGGCCAAAAAGGATATGGCGAGCATGTTAGATTATATAGACCAGTTAAATGAGCTTGATACTACGGGGGTTGAGCCGATGTCTCATGTGTTTCCTGTTGAGAACGTCATGCGTGAGGATGTGGTTATAAACGGCGATATGAGTGAGCAGACGCTTTTCAACGCACCTGAGAGAAAAGATACGGCATTTGTTGTGCCAAAGACGGTTGACTAGAAAGGAGCGGCTATGGGATTGTTGGATTTGACAGCGGCAGAGCTTGCCGGACAGATTAAGGCGGGTAAAACTACTGCGGTGGAGGCTATGGAGGCGGTTATCGCAAACATAGACAGCAAAGAAAAAGAGCTTAACTGTTATGTTACGTTTGACAGGGAAGCGGCACTTTCGGCAGCAAGAGAAGCACAGAAAAAGATAGAGGCGGGAGAACTTGACGGACCTCTTGCCGGCGTGCCTGTTGCGATTAAGGATAACATGTGCACAAAAGATGTTCTTACAACATGTTCTTCAAAAATATTGGGGAATTTTGTTCCGCAGTTTTCGAGCGATGCGGTTGAAAGAATTAAAGCGGCGGGCGCTGTTATGATAGGAAAGACAAATATGGACGAGTTCGCGATGGGCTCTACAACGGAGACTTCAGCTTACGGGGCCACAAAAAATCCATGGAATACGCAGCATGTTCCTGGTGGCTCTTCCGGCGGCTCTGCTGCGGCTGTTGCGGCAGGCGAGTGCTTTTGTGCACTTGGCTCCGACACGGGCGGCTCAATTCGTCAGCCTGCTTCTTACTGCGGCGTGGTAGGGATGAAGCCTACTTACGGAACAGTATCGCGTTACGGTCTTATTGCATACGGCTCATCACTTGATCAGATTGGACCTCTTTGCAAGGATGTAACAGACTGCGCCGTGATAATGGAGGTTATAGCAGGGCACGACCCTAAGGATTCTACATCGGTTGAGAGAAAGGATACAGATTTTACTTCTGCGCTTGTAAATGATGTGACAGGAATGCGTATCGGTATTCCGAGAGATTATTTCGGAGATGGTCTTGACCCGCAGGTAAAAAAAGCTGTTCTGGACGCTGCGGAGGTTTTAAGGTCAAAGGGCGCAGTTGTGGAGGAGTTTGACTTGAGTCTTGTAGAATATGCCATTCCTGCCTATTACACTATTGCGGCGGCGGAGGCAAGCTCTAATCTTGAAAGATTTGACGGAGTTAAGTACGGATACCGCGCAAAGGATTACGATGGGCTTCACAGCATGTATAAAAAGACGCGTTCCGAAGGCTTCGGAGCGGAGGTTAAGCGCAGAATTATGCTCGGCTCGTTCGTTTTAAGCTCGGGCTATTACGACGCTTATTATCTTAAGGCGCTGCGTGTAAAGGCGATGATTAAGAAGGCGTTTGACGAGGCGTTTTCAAAATATGACGTAATTTTGGGACCTGTTGCGCCGACAACGGCGCCTAAACTTGGCGCGTCTCTTGCAGACCCGATAAAGATGTATCTCGGAGATATTTATACTATTTCCGTAAATCTTGCAGGACTTCCGGGAATGAGTGTTCCGTGCGGAAAAGATGAAAATGGTCTGCCTATTGGTGTTCAGCTGATTGGCGACTGCTTTAATGAGAAAAAGTTAATTCAGACTGCCTACACCTATGAACAGGCGCGCGGCAAATTTGAGTAAGGAGGACCGGACATATGGCAAAACAATACGAAACAGTTATCGGTCTTGAGGTACATGTGGAGCTTGCAACCAAGACAAAAATTTTCTGCGGCTGTTCGACAGCTTTCGGAGGCGCACCGAATACACATACATGTCCTGTCTGCACAGGTATGCCTGGCTCACTTCCGGTTTTAAACAAGCAGGTTGTGGAGTATGCGGCCGCTGTGGGACTTGCGACTAACTGTGAAATAACAAAGCACTGTAAGTTTGACAGAAAAAATTATTTTTATCCGGATAATCCTCAAAACTATCAGATTTCACAGCTTTATCTTCCTATCTGCCGCAACGGTCATGTTGACATTGAGCTTGCGGACGGTACGACTAAGTCTGTGAGAATACACGAAATCCATATGGAGGAGGACGCGGGAAAGCTTATTCATGACGACTGGGAAGACGTATCATATGTTGATTTTAACCGTTCGGGAGTGCCTCTTATAGAGATAGTGTCTGAGCCTGATATGAGAAGCGCTGAGGAGGTTATAGCATATCTTGAAAAGCTGAGGCTTATAATCCAGTATCTGGGTGCGTCTGACTGCAAGCTTCAGGAGGGCTCAATGAGAGCTGACGTAAATCTTTCGGTGAGAGAGGTCGGAAGCAGTGAGTTCGGAACAAGGACGGAGACAAAAAATCTCAACTCATTTTCTGCCATTGCGAGAGCAATAGAGGCGGAAAGAGACAGGCAGATTGATTTGATAGAGTCAGGCGAGCCTGTAATTCAGGAGACGAGACGCTGGGATGACAACAAGGCATATTCCTACGCTATGCGTTCAAAGGAGGACGCTCAGGATTACAGATATTTTCCTGATCCTGACCTTGTTCCTCTTAATATAAGCGATGAGTGGCTTGATGAGATAAGAAGCCGTCAGCCTGAGTTTAAGACGGAAAAAATGAAGCGTTACAGCGAGGAATTCGGCATTCCTGAATATGACATTAATATCATTACGGATTCGAAAAAGCTGGCTGATATTTTTGAGGCTACTACGGCGCTCTGCAATCAGCCTAAAAAGGTTTCCAACTGGATTCTCGGTGAGACAATGAGGATTTTAAAGGAAAAGGAAATGGAGCCTGAGGATATTACATTTTCCCCTGAAAATCTCGCTAAGCTTATCAAGCTCGTCGAAGCCGGAACTATCAACGGCTCGGTGGCAAAGGATATATTTGCGGTTATATTTGATGAGGACGTTGACCCTGAAAGCTATGTAAAGGAAAAGGGGCTTGCACAGGTCAGCGATGAGGGAGAACTGCGTGCAGTCGTGGAAAAGGTAATAGCAGACAACCCTCAGTCCGTAGCGGATTACAGAAACGGTAAGGATAAGGCAATCGGTTTCCTGGTGGGACAGACAATGAAGGCGATGAAAGGAAAGGCTAATCCGGGACTTGTAAATAAAATTTTAAAAGAGCTGTTATAATTGACTTACCGGCTCGCACATTTAAGCCGGACTGCTTGGCAGCCCGGCTTTGTGCGACAAGGCAGGAACGGCGGAATGGAGATTCTATGATAAAAGAAAATTTTAAGGTTGTTGTTCCGGAATTCCCGGACAGAAAGGTTATTATTACAGAGTACGGCGCTGTGAAAAATGTGTTTGACGATGACACAGGGCGGACAAATGCGAAAGCTATCAACGGAGCGATAGAGGGAATGTCAAATCAGGGCGGCGGAACAGTTGTAATACCGTCAGGAATATGGATGAGCGCTCCGATAAAGCTTCTGTCGGGAGTGCGTCTTTATCTTGAGCGAGGCGCGGTGCTCAAATTCACAAAAAATATGGAGGACTATCCTCTTGTTATAACAAACTATGAAGGGCAGGAGTGTATTCGTGCAGTCTCTCCGGTATCTGCAGAGGGAGCCTCTGATATTGCCATAAGCGGCTATGGAGTGATTGACGGAAGCGGCGATTTATGGCGTCCGGTAAAGGAATTTAAGCTGACTGCAAGACAGTGGAAAGCGCTGCTTGAGAAAAGCAGTTATGTTATAGACACTAAGGAGGGCGGAATATGGCTTCCGACAGAGAGCGCATATCTTGGCAACAAAAATAATATTCAGGGAAATCAGCAGGAGGTGCTGAAGCAGGCTGAGGATTTCTATGATTTTTACAGACCTGTTATGGTTGAGCTTAAGAACTGCACAAATATTCTGTTGGAGAACGCTACATTTATGAATTCTCCCGCATGGAATATACATCCTATTTTCTGTAAAAATCTTACTGTAAGAAATGTAAAGATAAGCAATCCTTATCACGCGCAGAACGGCGACGGAATTGATGTGGAGTCATGCCACAATGTCGAGATTTACGACAGCACCTTTGAGACCGGGGACGATGCAATATGTATTAAATCAGGCAAAAATGCCGAGGCCAGAACTTTTGTTGACCCGTGCGAAAACCTGTATATTCATGATTGTCTGGTCAATGAGGGACACGGCGGTTTTGTTATCGGAAGCGAGATGTCGCGCGGTGTTAAGAATATTCTTGTTGAAAACTGTACGTTTACGGGTACCGATGTGGGTGTCCGCATAAAAAGCGCTATGGGGCGCGGCGGAGTAGTTGAGGATATAACGGTGCGTGGCATTAATATGGTAAACATAAAGGCGGAGGCTGTCATAATGACAATGAGCTATGTGCTCAATTCTCTTGATAAAAATGAGAAAATACAGCAGGTTGACGAGAGCGACGTTCCGTATTTTAAAAATATTAATATTGAGAATATTGCCTGTTCAGGATGTGAGACGGCTATAAAGCTTGAGCCTATAAACGGCCGCCCGGAGACAATTTCAGATATTACAATTAAAAATTCTGTGTTTACGGCAAAAAATGAGAATGTGGTTTCGGGTGAAAATATACGCATTGAAAATGTAGATGTGGTAAAGGGTTAAGCGCAAAGATTATAAAAACCAACAGATGACTTATTTAAGCCATTTGTTGGTTTTTAATGTTCTTACAGGTTTTCTGTAATTACTGATAGCATAAGTATTGCGCTACATTGCCCGGGTAAAATCATATTGATTTTGGAGTATATTTGTTATATAATCTGTCTGTATTTTGTGAAATAATTTTTAATTAAAAATTTTAACGGAAAACGCCATGTGTCCTTTAATAATTTATAGTAGGACAAGGCATGTACAGAAACGGAGGATTATAATGGAAAACTTGAAACTGCTTTATGAAGGAAAAGTAAGAGAGGTATACGATAACGGCGACAGCTTAATTATGGTTGCCACAGATCGTATTTCTGCATTTGACAATATTCTTAAAAATAAGATTACTGACAAGGGTGCAATTCTTACACAGATGTCTAAGTTCTGGTTTGATTTTACAAAGGATATTGTACCTAATCATATGATTTCCGTGGATGTAAATGATATGCCGGAGTTTTTCCGCAATGATGAATATAAGGGCAGAAGCATGATGTGCAAGAAGCTCAAGATGCTTCCTATTGAATGTATCGTAAGAGGTTATATAACAGGAAGCGGCTGGGCAAGCTATAAGGAGAACGGCACTGTATGCGGAATTAAGCTCCCGGAAGGTCTTGTTGAGTCAGATAAGCTGCCTGAGCCTATTTATACTCCTAGCACTAAAGCGGAAATAGGTGACCATGACGAAAATATTTCTTTTGAGAAAAGTATAGAGGTGCTTGAAAAGGTTTATCCTGGAAAGGGCGAGTATTATGCTACAAAGATTAAGGACTGCACAATAGAACTTTACAAGAAGTGTGCAGAGTATGCGCTCAGCAAGGGAATTATTATAGCTGATACAAAGTTTGAGTTTGGCCTTGATGAAAATGATAATGTAGTTATCGGTGATGAGATGCTCACACCTGACAGCTCAAGATTTTGGCCATTGGAGGGATACAAGCCTGGTCAGGGACAGCCTTCGTTTGACAAGCAGTTTGTGAGAGACTGGCTTAAGGCAAATCCTGATAATGATTTGCTGCTTCCTGAGGAGGTAGTTGCAAAGACTGTTGACAAGTATAAGGAAGCATATGAGCTGCTTACAGGAACACCTTTTTCTAAATAAATTAACTGATTGAATTTAGAAATTATATAATTTGGAGATGTAAATGAATAACAATAATCTGACAAGAAATGTTGAAGATGACGGACTGCATGAAGAGTGCGGGGTCTTTGGCGTGTATGATTTTGACGGTCATGATGTGGCGTCTACTATATATTATGGTTTATTTGCGCTTCAGCACAGAGGGCAGGAGAGCTGCGGCATTGCCGTGAGTGATACCCAGGGACCTAAGGGCAAGGTGCTGTCCTATAAGGATATGGGGCTGGTAAATGAAGTGTTTGACCCTGAAAATCTTGAAAAGTTAAAGGGAAATATCGGGGTCGGGCATGTTCGTTATTCGACAGCGGGAGGCAGCATTCGCGAGAATGCACAGCCGCTTGTTCTTAACTATGTTAAAGGAACGCTCGGAATGGCGCATAACGGAAATCTGCTCAATGCGGTTGAACTGCGTCAGGAGCTGTCTTATACAGGCGCGATTTTCCAGACAACTATTGACTCTGAGGTCATAGCATATCTTATTGCAAGAGAGAGACTAAAGGTTGGAACTGTTGAGGAAGCTGTCAAAAATGCTATGATTAAAATTAAAGGAGCGTATTCTCTTATTGTTATGAGTCCGAGAAAGCTTATAGGCGCAAGAGATCCGTTCGGATTTAAGCCGCTTTGTATCGGAAAGAGAGATAACGCATATTTTCTTTCATCAGAGACATGCGCGCTTGATACTGTTGGCGCTGAATTTGTAAGAGATGTGCTTCCGGGCGAGATTGTAACTATTACAAGCAAAGGAATTGAGTCTGACACATCGCTT
>CASFUI010000111.1 GCA_949297565.1 uncultured Eubacteriales bacterium | reverse complement strand
GGAATTGCAGCTCACTGGAAATATAAAGAGGGAAAGAACGGAACAGACAACGCCAACGAGGAAGCAAAACTTAGCTGGCTGAGACAGATGCTTGAATGGCAGACAGAAATGTCTGACAACAAGGAATTTCTGTCATCAATAAAGAGTGACTTGAATTTATTCTCGGATAATATATATTGTTTTACACCTAAAGGAGATGTTAAAAACCTTCCTGCGGGCTCATGTCCTGTGGATTTTGCGTACAGTATTCACAGCGCAGTCGGAAATAAAATGGTCGGCGCGAGGGTCAACGGAAAGCTTGTGACGATTGACTATGAGCTTAAAAACGGAGACAGAGTTGAGATTATAACCTCACAGAATTCAAAGGGACCGAGCCGAGACTGGCTTAACATTGTCAAGAGCACGCAGGCGCGCAATAAGATTAACCAATGGTTTAAACAGGAATTAAAGGAAGATAATATACTAAAGGGAAAAGAGCTTATCGCCAACTACTGCAAGGCAAAGGGAATTGTTCTGTCTGATATTAACAAGCCTGAAAATCAGGAAAAGACTCTCAACAAATACGGTTTTAAAGACTGGAATTCTCTTCTTGCGTCAGTCGGGCACGGAGGGCTCAAAGAAGGGCAGGTTGTAAATAAGCTTGTCGAGGAAAATGAAAAGCGAAAGAAGGCTGAGGTCACAGATAAAGATGTCCTTGAGGGCATTGTACAGTCTGAAGCAAAAAACAGAGATAAAGCCAAGAAAAATAAGGGCGGTATTGTCGTCAAGGGTATTCACGATGTTGCGGTGAGATTTTCAAAATGCTGCAATCCTGTTCCGGGAGATGAGATTGTCGGTTTTGTCACAAGGGGAAGGGGAGTTACAATTCACAGGACAGACTGTGTAAACGTACTTAATTTTCCGGAAAGCGAGCGCGTAAGACTGATTGACGACGAGTGGGAGCAGGGCGACTCTTCGTCTGATAAGTACAGTACCGAGATTAATATTTTTGCCGGCAACAGAACAGGTCTTATTGTGGATATTTCGAGAATTTTTACGGAGGCGAATATAGACGTCAAATTTATGAACAGCCGTGTCAATAAAAAAGGGATTGCCACAATTAATTTGGGTTTTGATATTCACGGAAAGGATGAACTGAACAGACTTATCGGAAAGCTTAAAAATATTGAAGGTGTAACCGATATTGAGAGATCTGCAGGCTGAGCGGAGGATAATATGAAAATTCGTTTAGATTATATTTTGATTTCAGGCGTATCTACAAATTGCTATCTTCTGATAAACGAGGACAGTTCAGATGCCGTGCTTATCGACCCGGCAGCCGATGCGTCTGCGATAAAGGAAATGCTCCAAAGAAATAAATGCAGGCTGAGCGCCGTTTTGCTGACACACGGTCATTACGATCATATCGGAGCGGCAGAACGCATTAAAGACGAGTACGGAGTTAAAATTTATGCCGGAGAGCAGGAAAAAGAGCTTCTTGCAGACCCTTATATGAACCTTTCAGGGTATATGGGCAGGGAAAATATCACGCTCTCGGCTGATGAATGGCTGTCGGACGGGCAGCATATAAGCCCCGCAGGCTTTGATATACTGGCGATTCACACTCCGGGTCACACGGAGGGCGGAATGTCTTACTATGTGGCAGAGGCAGGAATATTGTTTTCAGGAGATACATTGTTTGAAGGGTCTGTAGGAAGAACGGATTTTGCGACAGGAAGCTTTTCAAAAATAGTGAGCAGTATAAAGGACAAGCTGTTTAAACTGCCTGACGATACTAAAGTATTTCCGGGGCACGGCGATTACACTACGATTGCTGACGAAAAGAAATACAATCCTTATTGTCAGTGATATTCTTCAATTTTACAGGTGTATACCGGAAAAGAGAAAATATGATATATATAGATTTAGATAATGCGGCGTTTTATGACGATGCTCAGGTTCTCGTGAAGTCTTTTTATCCAGGTGCAAAAACAGCGCTGAAAAAAAGCGATGTTACCCCTGAGCCGGGAGATATGGTTATAAGTGCAGAAGTGCCTGATTGTGAGAAGCTGGAGAAAAGAGAGGCGCATGACTGTTTTAAGAGAAATCTTTATTTGACGCTGTCTGCCGAAACAAATAAAACGCTTCCGTGGGGATATTTGACAGGCGTACGTCCCAGTAAAATCGCATATTCAATGCTTGAATCCGGTTTTGATGAGACTGAGATTATAAGAGAGTTTGAGCAGGAGCATTTTGTGTCGCGCAGGAAAGCAGAGCTTGCGCTGCGCGTGGCAAAGACGGAGAGAGATATTCTTGAGAGGCTTGACTATCAGAACGGATACAGCCTGTATGTAGGCATTCCGTTTTGCCCCACAACCTGCCTTTACTGTTCATTTACCTCGTATTCTCTGGCGGCAAACCGCTCAAAGGTTGAGAGCTATCTTGACGCTTTGATTAAGGAGATACATTTTGTGTCCGGCGAAATGTCAGGAAAAAGACTTGACACCGTGTATATAGGCGGAGGAACTCCCACTACGCTGGAGCCTGAGCAGCTCGACAGACTGCTTACAGAGCTTGAGCGCAGTTTTGATATGGAAAATGTCCGGGAGCTCACCGTGGAGGCTGGAAGACCTGACAGTGTAACCGGGGAAAAGCTGCGTGTTCTTAAAGAGCACGGAGTCGGCAGAATTTCAATTAATCCGCAGACTATGAATGACAAAACACTTGATATAATCGGCAGAAGGCACAGCGCGGCACAGGTTGAAGAGGCGTTTAGGCTTGCAAGGAAGGCCGGCTTTGACAATATAAACATGGATATTATACTGGGGCTTCCAGATGAGGGAATAGATGAGGTCAGGGCTACGCTTGAGCGTATAAGCGCTCTTAAGCCGGAGAGCCTTACGGTGCACTCGCTTGCGATAAAGAGGGCGGCGGCTCTCAATATATGGCGCGAAAAATATACGGATTTAAAGTTTGAAAACAGTGACGAAATTGTCTCGCTTGCTGCTGAATATGCTGAAAAAATCGGCTGTGAGCCTTATTATATGTACCGCCAGAAAAATATGGCAGGAAATTTTGAGAATGTAGGCTATGCGCTTCCGGGGCGGGAGTGCATCTATAATATTCTTATTATGGAAGAAAAACAGACGATTATAGCTGTCGGAGCAGGCGCGTCGACTAAGGTAGTGTTTGATGCGGCAAGTTCGTCGCCGAGGATAGAGCGTGTCGAAAATGTTAAGGATTTGACAGCCTATATTGAGCGCATAGATGAGATGATTATGAGAAAAAAGAATTTCTTTGAAAATAATTAAAAAAGAATATTTTATTTTACAGGAGGAAAGAAAATGGCTGAAGCAATGGTAGGCTTAAAGAGAACACACAGATGCACGGAGGTGTCTTTATCGGACGTCGGGCAGACTGTGACTGTTATGGGCTGGGTCCAGACCAGAAGAAATCTCGGCTCTCTTATATTTGTGGATTTGAGGGACAGGAGCGGTATAATTCAGCTTGTATTTGATGAGAACAGCGTCGGCAAGGAAGGCTTTGAAAAGGCGTATACACTCAGAAATGAGTTTGTTATTGCCGTTGTGGGGACTGTGCAGAAGCGTTCCGGAGCGGTTAATGAAAATTTAAAGACAGGGGAAATTGAGGTTGTTGCTACACAGCTTCGTATTCTGTCAGAATCAGAGACGCCGCCTTTTCCGATAGAGGAAAACATCAATACAAAGGAAGAATTGAGATTAAAATACAGATGTCTTGATTTGAGAAGACCTGATATTCAGTCAAATATAATTATGAGAAGTAAGGTGGCGACACTCACGAGAGCTTTTCTTGCGAATGAGGGCTTTCTTGAGATTGAGACGCCTATGCTCACAAAGAGTACTCCTGAGGGAGCAAGAGATTATCTTGTGCCGAGCCGCGTTCATCCAGGCAAGTTTTACGCGCTGCCGCAGTCACCTCAGCTTTTTAAGCAGATGCTTATGTGCTCGGGATATGACCGCTATATGCAGATTGCCAGATGTTTCCGTGACGAGGATTTGAGAGCTGACAGACAGCCTGAATTTACACAGATTGATATGGAGCTTTCATTTGTCGATGTCGATGACGTAATTGATGTAAATGAGCGTCTGCTGGCATACTTATTTAAAGAGGTGCTTGGAGTTACAGTATCGCTTCCTATACAGAGAATGACATGGCAGGAGGCAATGGACAGGTTTGGCTCAGACAAGCCTGACTTAAGATTCGGAATGGAACTTAAGGATATAACAGAGCTTGTTAAAAACTGCGGTTTTGGCGTATTTACGCAGGCTGTAGAAAACGGGGGCTCTGTACGCGGCATCAACGCAAAGGGACAGGGAGCAATGCCGCGCAAAAAGATTGACGCGCTCGTAGATTTCGCAAAGGGCTACGGAGCAAAGGGTCTGGCTTATATCGCAATTCAGGACGACGGAACAGTAAAGTCGTCTTTCTCCAAGTTTATGACAGAGGAAGAAATGAAGGCAATTATAGGCGCGTTAGACGGTGAAAATGGGGATCTGCTTCTCTTTGCCGCAGACAGAAACAAAATTGTGTGGAGTGTGCTCGGAGCGCTGCGCGTGGAGCTTGCCGAGCAGATGGGGCTGCTTGACAAAAATGATTATAAGTTTTTATGGGTGACTGAGTTTCCTCAGTTTGAGTGGTCTGACGAGGAGGAGCGCTTTGTTGCGATGCACCATCCTTTCACAATGCCAATGGACGAGGATTTGGATAAGCTGGAGAGCGACCCGGGTTCAGTGCGCGCAAAGGCGTATGACATAGTGCTTAACGGTACGGAAATCGGAGGCGGAAGTGTGCGTATTCATCAGGCGGACGTTCAGCAGCGCATGTTTAAGGCGCTTGGGCTCAGCCCAGAGGTTGCAAACGAAAAGTTTGGTTTTCTGCTGGATGCGTTTAAGTACGGAGTACCGCCTCACGCAGGGCTTGCATACGGTCTTGACAGACTTGTCATGCTTATGGCAAAGCGGGACAGCATTCGTGATGTTATAGCATTTCCGAAGGTCAAGGATGCTTCATGTCTGCTTACGAACGCACCGGATGTTGTGGATGAAAAGCAGCTCAGGGAGCTGTCTATTGATATTATTCAGGGTAACTAGCAAATATTTTACATGAAGAGTATGCGGACATAATGCTTTGTGGCAGGTATTTGTGGACGCACGGCGAAAAGGGGTGTACGTATGAGTAGTTTGGAAGACGATAAGCAGGAAGAAAATATCGCTGCGGAGGAGATAATTGCCGAAGGAGAGGCGTATGCTGAAAAGCAGGAGGAAACTGCAGAGGAAGAGAAAACAGTAACAGCGGATATGTCCGATGCCGGCGCGGATGAGGATTTTGTTTCTGGTGAAGATGTTTCAGATGAAGGTGTTTCGGAGGACGAGGACATTTTTGAGTACGGCGGTGCGTCAGATGATGACCGGGCAAACACTCAGACCGTGACGGAAGAAACGGATGCCGGGCCGGAGATAATGACTGGAGCTGAAGAAGCGGCACAGGAGCATGTCGAGATTGATGAAGAGATGTCTGAAGAAGTACCGGAGGAAGATTTTTCTGCGGATACGCAGGAAGAAGAAAGAGAAGACGGTGAAGATAATGAAGTAAAGAGTGAGCAGCCTGATAAAAAGGATATAAAAAAGAAAAAGGGGCTGCCGGGCATTATGAAAAAAAAGATGTCTATTAAGGTAAAGCTTATCGGAGCCTTTATGATACCGGTGATTTTGATTATAATACTGGGCGTTATTTCATATGTAACGGCGTCAAATGCCATAAAATCAAGCTTTATTGAGGCATCAACCTCAACAATTCAGAAGACAGCGGATTATTACACGCTGATGTTTTCAAATGTAAGCGCGCTGGCGACAGATTTTGCAAACAATTCAGATGTCAAATCGTATTATTCCGGCTCTCTTTCAAATGATGTTATGACAGAGAGCACTACATACAGCAATATATCGTCAAGCCTTTCATCTACCGCGATGGGAAATAAGGCAATAAAGGCGGCATATGTTATCGGCAGTTACGGAAGAAGTATTTTTACAAGCACGACCTCAATGGAGACAACAGGCGAATACAGCAATATAAAGGCTTCCGCGGAGGGACAGAAAATCGATCAGGACAGGACGGCGTGGTTTACTTCAAGAGAGTATCTTGATACACGCGGAGTGGGCGATTATGCGGTGAGCTATGGAAGGCAGCTTGTTGGAAACTCTGGAAAGAGCGTGGGATATATTTTCTTTGATTTAAATTCAGACTATGTAGCAGACACGCTTACAGATATTGATTTGGGCAAAAACAGTGTGATTGCGCTTATAGCGCCGGACGGAGGAGAAATTATTTCTTCCGATTATCTTGAAAGCGACAAGAGCACGAGGTATATTTCCGATAAGGATTTTTACAGCGAAGCGGTTTCGTCAGATGAGAAGAGCGGAAGCAGTTTTGTAAAATATAACGGCAAAGAACAGCTTTTTGTGTACAGCATAACAGACGACGGGTTTATGGTATGCGCGCTGATACCGCAGAGCACAATTATCGCGCAGGCAAACACTATTAAATATGTATCAGTTGTTTTGATAATAGCAACTATTGCTGTTGCAGTGTTTATAGGCGGAATACTCGCTTCTAATATCAGCAGGGCAATAAAGCATATTATGCAGCGTCTTGAAAAGGCTGCCGCCGGAGATCTGACAATATCTGTCGACCTGAGAAGAAGCGATGAGTTTGCAGTTCTCGGCAGCAGTACTAACGGCATGATTAACAATGTCAAGAAGCTTATTGAAAAGACGAAGGCGGTCTCCGATAAGGTTGATGTAT
>CASFUI010000110.1 GCA_949297565.1 uncultured Eubacteriales bacterium | reverse complement strand
TTTTCTGTGCCATGAATATGGTCCATCCTTCCATCTCTTTTTATCTAAATATGAATATGAATTTTGTTAAGTTTAAGCTGTTTCATCACTAAATCCTGCATTTGCCGCGCATCCGCCGTATTTTTAAGCGCGTGGTCTATGCTGTTTGACTTAACCTTAATAACCGTGTCATTTAACGCTTTCTCACGTTCGCTTTTACTGAGGTCACCGCTCAAATCAGCGCTGAACAGTGCCGCCACTTCGCTGTGCTCTTCCTCTGTTGCGTATGTATTAATAATTGCCGCGGGATTTACATGTCCTTCTCTGAACTGCGAATACAGCTTGTCCGCAACATCTTTAAGCAGCGGGTCGACAAAATCCGACGGGGAAATATATTCACTGACTTTTTTAAAAATATCAGCGTCATCAATCATCCATGTAAGCAGGATTTTTTCTGCCTGTCTCACTCCGCTCTCGCGTTTCTTTTTTACAGCCGGACTTGCATCTTCACTCCGCTGTTTTCTGACTAAAATTCCTTCCTTACTTCCATATGAAGCGACAAGCTCTCTCATACCGTCCTGCGATATTTGAAAACGCCTGCACACTGCCGCAAGATAATTTTCCCGCTCAAGTCTCTGCGAAAACCCAGCCAGCTTCTGCGCAACTTCGCGCTCAAATTCTGTTGACTCCTCAGGGTCACTTCTATCATATTTTTTCTCAATCACGCTGATTTCATACATAAAACTGTTTTCAGCGTTATCTATCCGCTCCTGAAACGCCTCTGCTCCGAGAGCCTTTATAAACTCATCAGGATCCTTATACGGCTGCATATTTATTACCTTAGTTGAAAGCCCCGCTTCCCTGAGAATAGGAATTGCTCTCATCGCCGCCTTGACACCAGCTTCGTCACTGTCATATGTGATAAGCACCTGGTCGGTATATCTTTTCATGAGCCTTGCCTGACCCGGAGTCAATGCTGTTCCAAGCGACGCGACTGCCTGATTGAATCCAGCCTGATGCATTGAAATAACATCCATATAACCCTCGCATATAATCATATTTCCCTTTCTCGATGCTCTGGCTATATTAAGACCGTATAAATTACGGCTTTTATCAAACAGCTTTGTTTCAGGAGAATTAAGATATTTGGGCTTTGCATCTCCCATTACTCTCCCGCCGAAACCTATTACCTTATTATTAATATCCATAATAGGAAACATTACTCTGTTCCAAAATTTATCGTGAATTCCGCGCTCATATGTAAACAGCCCCGTCTCCTTAAGCAGCTCATCATCATAGCCTTTATCTTTTAAAAAGCGATAAAGCGCGGTGCCGTTCTGCCCCGAATAGCCCAGCCCAAAACGATTGATAGTCTCATCCGAAAGTCCTCTCTTTTTTAAATAAGCAAGTCCAACCTGACCGCTTTGCGACTTTAACTGATGATAATAATATGTCGCTGCAAGCTTGTTTATTTCAAGGAGTCTAGTCTTTAAATCCCTTTCCTTTTTATCCTGCGCGGAATAATCTGTCTCAGGCAGCGCCATTCCGGCTCTGTCAGCGAGCAGCTTAACCGCTTCAAGGAATGTAAAATTCTCATATTCCATAACAAACGTAATCACATTTCCGCCGACTCCGCAGCCAAAACAATGGTATAACTGACGGCTCTGAGAAACTGAAAATGAAGGTGATTTTTCATTGTGGAACGGACACAGACCCACATATGAGCTTCCGCTTTTTTTTAATTTTATGTAGCCTGAGATAACATCAACAATATCATTTCTT
>CASFUI010000109.1 GCA_949297565.1 uncultured Eubacteriales bacterium | reverse complement strand
GCCATATGCGCTTCGCTCATATGGCTCCCGGGCTTTCGCCCTATATACTGCCCCAGTGCACGCCATATGCGCTCCGCTCATATGGCTCCCGGGCTTTCGCCCTATATAAAAATATAAGACATCGCATGCTTACATGCAAGCATGACGCACCGATGTCTTATATTTTTATGCACTGCTCAATGCTTACGCACATTATACCATACCTTTTACTTTTTTACTATTTCATTTTTCGTGTTTGTTCATGTTTTTTTGAGCATATTTTACAAATAAAACTTTGCCTCGGCGGCTTTTAATTTATCTTTTTATAATGTATAATATAGACAGGTTTTACAGTTTAATTAAATAATCCTTTGGAGGTATATTTATGTTAGTAAATGCAACAGACATGCTTAACAAAGCCCGCGAGGGAAAATATGCGGTTGGTCACTTTAACATCAACAATCTCGAATGGGCAAAATCCATACTTCTCACGGCTCAGGAGATGAACTCGCCTGTCATTCTGGGTGTATCAGAGGGCGCCGGAAAGTACATGGGCGGCTTTAAGGTCGTAGCCGATATGGTTAAAGCTCTTGTAGAGTCATTAAACATCACTGTTCCGGTTGCTCTTCATCTTGACCACGGCACTTATGAAGGCTGCTACAAATGTATTAAAGCAGGATTTTCTTCAATCATGTTCGATGGCTCACACTATCCTATCGAGGAGAATGTTGAGAAAACTAAGGAGCTCGTCGCAATCACAAGGGCTCTTGGAATGTCTCTCGAAGCTGAGGTCGGCTCAATCGGAGGAGAAGAGGACGGCGTAATCGGAGCAGGCGAGTGCGCAGACCCTGACGAGTGCAAGGCTATTGCTGACCTGGGTGTCGATATGCTCGCTGCCGGAATTGGCAACATTCATGGAAAATATCCTGCTAACTGGAAGGGCTTAAGTTTTGAGACTCTTGAAGCTGTTAAGGCAAAGGTCGGCAATATGCCTTTGGTTCTTCACGGCGGAACAGGTATACCGGAAGATATGATTAAAAAGGCTATCTCTCTCGGAGTTGCCAAAATCAATGTAAATACCGAATGCCAGCTTGCTTTTGCCGAGGCCACAAGGAAATACATCGAGGCAGGCAAAGATTTGGAAGGCAAGGGCTTTGACCCTAGAAAGCTTCTGGCTCCGGGCTCTGAAGCAATAAAAGCAACAGTTCGCGAAAAAATTAATCTCTTCGGCTCAGCAGGAAAGGCTTGATTATAATGTACAAAAAACATACTGACGATTTACCGGCAGATAAAGAGATAAAAGCACACGAGACCGTCTCTGAGGCGGAAGAAAAAACCGCATCGGAAGATTACGTTGAAGACGAAGCCGATGAAGTATTTGACAAAAAGGAGCACAAGAAAAACGTACGCACAATCATAAGCCGTATTATTCTTATTGTATGCGCTGTTGTGTTTTGTGTGTCAGCTTATATGCTTATTAATATTTTTCTTGAATACAAAAAAGGCTCGGACATATACAAGGGAGTTCAGTCGGAGGTACTCGACGAAAACACGCCTGTAACCGTAGATCTGCCCGAAGGTGAGGTCGAAATACCTTTCACATACAATCATGAGGCGCTTTTGACGATTAATCCTGATGCACTTGGATATCTTTATGTACCGTCTGTAAATTTACGCCTTCCTATTGTTCAGGGCGACGACAACGAAAAATATCTTGAAACTACTATAGACGGCGAAATCAACAAGAACGGATGTCCTTTTGTCGATTACCGCATTACCGGAGGCATGTCGGCAAGTCATCTTATTATTTACGGTCACACGCTTTACAGCGGTACAATGTTTTCATCACTGCATCAGTACCGCAGCTCAGGTTTCTATGCAACCGAGGGAAATGATACCTTCTATATTTACACGGAAGATAAACTCAGAGAATACCGTATATTCAGCGTCTATCTGACAGATCCGGTCAGCGATACGTTCACCTTTAACTTTCCTGACCTCGAATCTCTCAGAAAGTATGCAGCCGAGAGAAAAGAAATGACAATGTATGACACTCACGGCGATGCCAGCGAGGCTACACAGATTGTGACCCTGTCAACCTGCGCTGACAATCTCACAAAGCGCCTGATTATTCACGGCGTATTTGTAGGTGAGACTACTATTCCGTCAGAGTCATAAAGACAATTTATGTTGTTTTATTTTTTGGAATTTCTTGATTTTATGTGGGTTTTAGCTTGATAAAATTAAATTTCTAAATAAAATACAAAAAAACACTTGCATAAAAGATGTTTTTGAGTTATTTTATTTAAAGACAGATACCTGTCGTAATTTAATAGCAGAACAAAGGCGTTCCAATTTATAATTTTTAATATAAATGGGAATGCCTTTTTTAGTTCTACTATCTAAATAATAAATACATAAACAGAAAGGAATACAAAGATATGAGTGAAAAGATTAATGTTGCTGAAATATTCGGCGAAAATGTGTTTAACGACACAGTTATGAAAGAGCGTTTACCTAAAAATGTTTACAAAAATCTTAAGCTTGCTATGACAGGCGAAAAAGAATTATCGCTTGCGGACGCAGACGTCATTGCCAACGAGATGAAAGACTGGGCTATTGAGAAGGGCGCAACACATTACACACACTGGTTTCAGCCTCTCACAGGCTCAACTGCTGAAAAACATGACTCTTTCATCTCAGCTCCTAATGAAAGCGGAAAAATTCTCATGGAGTTCTCCGGAAAAGAGCTCATCAAGGGTGAGCCTGACGCATCATCATTCCCTTCAGGCGGCTTGAGAGCTACATTTGAGGCGAGAGGCTATACAGCCTGGGACTGCACTTCTCCTGCATTTGTACGCGAGGACGCAACAGGCGCTACTCTTTGCATTCCTACTGCCTTCTGTTCATACACAGGCGAAGCGCTTGACCAGAAAACTCCCCTGCTCCGTTCTATGGACGCAATCAACGAGCAGGCTCTTCGTATTTTAAGATTATTCGGCAATACAACTTCAAAGAAGGTTACTCCTTCTGTCGGCGCAGAGCAGGAGTACTTCATTGTAGACAGAGATAAATATTTGCAGAGAAAGGACCTTATTTTCTCAGGACGTACTCTTTTCGGCGCTATGCCTCCAAAGGGACAGGAACTTGACGATCACTACTTCGGCGCTATCCGCGAAAGAATAGGCTCTTTTATGAAGGATGTCAACAAAGAACTCTGGAAGATGGGCGTTTCCGCAAAAACGCAGCATAATGAGGTTGCTCCTGCACAGCATGAGCTTGCTCCTATTTACGCTCAGTGCAACACAGCTACGGACAACAACCAGCTTATGATGGAAGTCTTGAAGAAGGTTGCCTACCGCCACAATCTTGTATGCCTGCTTCACGAGAAACCGTTTGCGGGTGTGAACGGCTCAGGAAAACATAACAACTGGTCTATCACAACAGATGACGGTATTAACCTCCTGGACCCTGGCAAGACTCCTCATGAAAATATTCAGTTCCTGCTCGTTCTCGGCGCTGTCATGAAGGCTATTGACACGCACGCTGACCTTCTTCGCGAGTCCGCATCAGATGTGGGCAACGACCACAGACTCGGCGCTAACGAAGCACCTCCTGCAATTATTTCAATGTTCCTCGGCGAACAGTTAGAGGATGTAGTAATGCAGCTTATCGACAAGGGCGACGCTACGAAATCTATACAGAAGGGCAAGTTAAAGACTGGTGCTTCAGCGCTCCCTGATTTGAACAAGGATGCGACAGACAGAAACAGAACATCACCGTTCGCGTTTACCGGAAACAAATTTGAATTCCGTATGGTTGGCTCTTCTGACTCTATCGCACCGGCAAACGTAGTGTTAAATACTATTGTTGCTGAGAGCTTCAGAGATATTGCCGATGAGCTTGAGAAGGCAGACAACTTTGATATGGCATGCCATGATATGATTAAGAAGCTCTTCACAGACCACCACAGAATTGTATTCAACGGAAACGGCTACTCTGACGAGTGGGTTGCCGAGGCTGAGAGAAGAGGTCTTCCAAATATCAAGTCTATGGTTGCCGCTATCCCTGCGCTCACGACACCAAAGGCAATCAAGCTGTTTGAATCATTCGGCGTATTTACCGAGGCTGAGTTAAGGTCAAGAGCAGAGATTAAATACGAGGCATACGCAAAGGCAATCAATATCGAAGCAAGGTCAATGATTGACATCGCAAGCAAGCACATTATTCCTGCGGTTGTATCCTACACAACAGAGCTTGCAAACTCTGTAATTGCTGTAAATGAAGCCGGTTCAGATTCTTCTACGCAGAAGGAGCTTCTTGACAGCGTATCTGCTTACTTAAAGGAAATGAAAGCTGCCTTAGTTAAACTTACAGACGTAACAGAAAAGGCTGCTTCTATCGCGGAGGGCGAAGAGCAGGCCATATATTTCAGAGACGTTGTAAAGGTTGCCATGGATGAGCTCAGAGCACCTGCTGATAAGCTCGAAATGCTTGTCGACAAGGAATACTGGCCATTCCCTTCATACGGCGATTTACTGTTCGAGGTTTAATTTAATAAAAAAATTGGCAGCCCGGTTAAAATCCTGACCGGGCTGCCGTTTTTTTTTGCGCGGACAGCTTAATTTGTCTGTGAAACTTTTCGGCTTTCCGCCCTTTTCTTTATCATTTCTCTGTGCTTCGGTCTTGTCAGAAGTAGCGTCGTCACAAACGACGTGAACGGAACTGTGAGAATAATCCCCATTGTTCCCGCAATACCCCGCATCAGTTCTATCGCAATG
>CASFUI010000108.1 GCA_949297565.1 uncultured Eubacteriales bacterium | reverse complement strand
TGTCTTTTTTGCCTCATCATCATATGCATATGTATCCCCCGCATCAATTTCAACGATATCATGAATAAGCAGCATGGTAATCGTTTTTAATACGTCAATCTTTTCATTGGCATACTCGCTTAAAAGCACCGTCATCACAGCCATATGCCACGCATGTTCAGCATCATTTTCCTTACGTTCTCCGTCCGATAAATAAGTCTGCCTCCCTATAAACTTTTCCTTGTCAATCTCTCTGCAAAATTCAAGCTGTCTTTGCAGACGCTCGCTGAACTTCATCTCTTTACTCTCCATTATTTTCCTCATTTCTGCTCTGCCTGAGCCTGCTCCCAAGCGGCAGCTCAAGACCATTTTCTTCCAGAAGCTGCCTGTCATTTAATATTTCGTCGGCACTTCCCTCCCTGACAAAACGACCATTATTCATTAAGACAACTCGCGTACAGGTATCCTGTATCATATCCAAATCATGTGAAGCTATAATTCTCAGCTGCGAAAAAGAATTAATTACTCTTATAAGATTTTTTCTGTTGCGAGGGTCCAGAGCTATTGTTGGCTCATCCATTAATATAATATCCGGAGTCATAGAAATAATTGACGCGATAGCAGCAAGCTTTTTCTGTCCTCCTGAAAGCATAAAAGTATGCCTGTCCCGTAAATCTTCTATTCCCAGCTGGGACAAAGCCATATTTACCCGTTCCTCTGTCTGCTGAGGAGAATAACCGTAGTTTTGAGGCGCAAATGCCACATCCTCATACACAGTCGACATAAAAAGCTGGTTTTCTGAATCCTGAAAAACATAACCTGTCATACGGCGTATTTCGGAAAGATTTTTTTTATTTAATTCCAGTCCGCCGATATTGATTTTGCCCTCAAATCCATCTAAAAGACCAACAAGAATTTTTAAAAAAGTTGACTTTCCAACGCCGTTAGCGCCAATAATTCCTACACACTCTCCCTTATGGGCATGAAAATCAATGTCATACAGGGTCCTTCCCGAATGAACGCCGTCATTTTGATATGAGAAAGACATACCCTTTACATCAATTTCCAAAAATCTGTCGTTTTCATTCTGCCCCGGCTTAACTTTGAACTCTGTTTTCAAATTTTGTACTTCCCGCACTGTTTCTCCTCCGCACAGCTGTCTATGAGCTGTTTACGACTGATATACTATCACATTAAAATACGAATTGCCACAAGAATTGCACACCAGCCTCCAAAAAATAAATAATCCTTTTTATTTAATTTTTGATTTTTCATATCATTGAATTCACCCTGAAATCCACGCAGCAGCATACTCTCGTATACTATCTGCGCACGATCTATGCTTCTTATCAATAAAAGACCGGCAAACGAGCCCCATACTCTAGGATTTATCCCCTTATGTCCCGGAGCTCTCAGCGCATACGCCTGACTCATTTTTCTTACCTCTGATGACAACAGTGAAGCATATCTGTAAATTAGCAAAACAACTGTCACAAGTATTCTGGGAACATGCAGCATCCTGAGAGCACTGCATATTCTGTCAATAGTAGTGGTGGCCACAAGTAAATACGCTGCTAAAACAGTTAGAATACCTTTAATCATCAGCGTAAACATAGAAATCACTCCGGAAGTGACTGCAATCCTGCCTGTAAATGAAAATCCTTCTATATAAAAAACTGCTTCTCTGTCAAAAAAAGGATTAAAAATCCCGATAAAACACACCATAGGCAGCACTATCCTCAACCTGTAAAGCCCCTCTGTCACGGATATTTCGCCAAGCACAAACAGGACTATCGGATATACGCACATACCCAATAGTCCATTCAAATCATATCGGTGAACAGAAACAACCAATACAATATAGATCATTGTAACAAGAAATTTACATAGCGGATGAATTCTGTTAATCCAACTGTCCTTTTCAGCCAAAAGCTCAATCTGCCTCATCTGCCCCGATGCCGATTTAAAGCGTCTCTTACCTATCACTTTTTCTCACCCTTTAATCCTGACTGTCCGGAATGCCTGAAAAACCGAAATACATAGCATGCTGCAACACATACAACTATAACCGCCGCACCGCCTGCTACTCCCGATACAGACGTCCCCGCCGGGCTCTCGGAATTTTTAAATGAATAGTCCGGGAGCACCGCTGTTGTGTCCTGAAGCTTTTCCGCCGCATCATAGACTGCGCCTTCCGCTTCAATCTCTGTACTGCCTGTAAGTTTTTCAATAGACCACTCAAGCCCGTCCGGATGTGATGATGCAAACAGTGAAACAACTCCCGCAATCACCAAAGCTGACACAGAAAGAACAGCGAGTGTCTTTTTGAATGTCAGACGGCTCTGTGCTGACACCCTGCTGCCTCCGACGCCCCATAAAATATCAGGTCTTGCCTCATATACGAAACATAGAACACATGCCGTAATTATCCCCTCCACAAGTCCAATCGCAAGATGAATAGGCTGCATCACCGAAACAAACGAAATAAATGAAAGGCTTGTAATTCCGGAAGCCAAAGTCTCAAGCGTAACCGAAAATGCTCCCAACTGAAGCGTCACAATACAGCCTATAATCGACGCCGCTGTAATTTTTTTCTTAGACGCGCCGTTTCGCATAATATTTTTCCATACAAGCATTGAGCCTATAAAACACCCATAAAATGCCATATTCCACACATTGCAGCCCAACGCCAAAAGCCCTCCGTCCGCAAACATAAGGCATTGAATTAAAAGCACCCCAATCATTGAAAGGAAACCTGCGTATGGTCCTAAAAGCGCTGAAAGAAGCATACCTCCGCATAAATGCCCTGACGAACCTGTTCCCGGAATTGTAAAATTAATCATCTGAGCCGCAAAAACAAATGCCCCCATAACCCCCATAACAGGTATTTTTGATGAGTCACACTCTCTGCGTACCTTATAAATTGAATAACCCGCCGCCGCTGCCGACACCGCATACATAGTTCCCGCAACTGCCGGTGATACCAGCGCATCTGCCATATGCATAAACAATTCCTCCACTGCAATTTTTGATAATTATAATAAAAAACAACCCCCCGGACAAGCTACCCGGGGGGTTACGTAAAGCATATGTCACTGCCATTTATCCTCAAGCAGCTTGTCCTTGATAATATGAATAAACTGTACCACATCTATCGGCTTGGAAATATGTCCGTCCATTCCATTATTAATAGCATTCCTCTTATCCTCGTCAAACGCGTTAGCGGTCATGGCAATTATAGGCACATGATTTCCCTTTCTGCTGTCAATCTCTCTGATGCGCCTTGTTGCCTCATACCCATCCATTACAGGCATCCTTATATCCATTAAAATCATATCATATGTAAAATCATTCTGCTCCCCTACGCTTACCTTTTTAACAGCCTCCTCTCCGTTGCACGCGTACTCAACCTTAAATCCTGCATTGCTTAAAAGCTCCTGTTCAATTTCACGATTCATATCGTTGTCATCAACAAGTAAAATCTGTTTATTTTTATACCAGCTTTCATCAGGCTTATCACAGTCAAAATTCTTCTTATTTTTATCATCTGTATTTTTGCAGGAGCATTTTGTGTTAAATGTTCCCTGACTTACCATATTTTTAACAATATTTTCAGGCACCTTCCGAAAATCAAGATAAACAGTGAATTCAGTACCCTTGCCGACCTCGCTTTCGACGCTGATCTCACCTCCCATCATATCTATAATCCCCTTCGTTATAGCCATTCCAAGTCCTGTTCCCGAACTCTTCGTTCCTTTCTCCCTCTCAAACGGCTCAAAAATATTATCAATAAAATCCTTACCGATTCCTATACCTGTATCAGACACCTTTATTTCATATGAAAAATAGCCGTCTGGTGAATGCATCTTCTGACAGACACTCAGCTTAATTTTTCCCCCTGCGTCTGTAAACTTAACAGCGTTGCCTAAAAGATTTAAAAGCACCTGATTAAATTTAACCTTATCGCAATAAACATATTCATTGCTTATATTTCCTATATCCACATAAAAATCAAGAGCTTTTTCTTCCGCCTGAGGCTCAATCATGTCACCGATTTCTTCCAGAAGCACACGAAAATTACACGGCTCCTCCTCAAGACTGAGTTTTCCGCTCTCAATTCTTGACACATCTAAAATATTATTTATAAGCCTCAAAAGATGTGTACCTGAGAGCTTTATTTTCTCAAGATATTCCGAAACTTTCTCCGTATCATCTATCACAGAAAGCGCAAGTCCCGTGTAACCTATAATCGCATTAAGCGGAGTTCTTATATCATGCGACATATTTGATAAAAATGTGCTCTTAGCCTGATTAGCTACATTTGCCTGATGAAGACTGTCAATTAAAATGCGCTTTTCCTCCTCCTCAAGCTTCATAATCCATTCAACGCTGCGTATTGTCATAATAGCCGAACATGGAATACCGTTTTTTCTCTCGCGCACGGTCACACATGTAAGACAATTTTCCGGCTCACCGCTTTCTGAACGCCTGCGGTATTTATATTCTGTACTGTTTTGTCTGGCAAGTACTTTTCTCAAATTCTCAATAGAAAGAAACTTTCGGACATTCTCCTCGTCATCTCTCATTATTTTACCATTTTCAAAATGAATATTTATGGAATCCGAATATTTACCAAGTTCCTCCATTTTACGTACATCAGTATAAATCATCTGATAACTGTCATTCTCAAAATCAATATAATAAATCTCTTTATATCCGTAAATTGTGCTTTTCATTAACTTTTCAACTTCATCTGCACCTGCCATATATACCTCCGAAACATTTTGGTATATTGTAGCAGACACGCCGTGTTTTCACAGAAAAATATATTGATAATTTATGACAATTTTTGACATTCAAGCTCCATTTGGAAAAATAACTGATAAACATTCCACATTTTATTTGTAGGAGTAAGCACCGCTTTGTGTTTTATTGACAATTTCTGTCTCCTTATCTCAAAAAGCAATTTATCCATATGTTTATCCGAAACATCAGCAAATACTAAGAGACTCCCCTCAAGCGGCTTATTCAGGCTGTCGTCAGACTTTGTCGTACCGCAAACTTTACCTTCTGCCAGCTCTCCTACTTTATATGAATATAATTCCTTAGGTATATTTTCGACTTTTATCCTCATGTTTCCCGAAATTTTTTCAATTATTTTCTTATCAGAATCGCTTACCTGAAATAACAAAATTTTTTCCATACTAATCCTCAATTTCCTCCGCTCCCGCACTGCTGCCGTTTCTTCCCCCACTATGTAATTTAACGATTTTGTGGCTCACCGGCTTTCCATGTCTCGGAAGGTGAACAATTCCATGTTATATTAATTCCGTCTGTAAATGCAACTATTGTACCCTGCTCATCTGTCCTGAACACCTGTATACCCCTGTATCTGAGCTCATTCATAGTCTGCGCGTGAGGATGACCGTAGCTGTTCCCCTCACCGCAGCTTATAACGGCATATGCCGGACTTGCGGCATTGAGGAGCAGTTCAGATGATGATGTACTGCTTCCGTGATGACCGACATGGTATACGTCGCAATCTATCGAAATCCCTGTATCTACGATGTCCTTTTCCGCTTTCTCCTCCGCGTCTCCGGTAAAAAGAAAACTTCTGTCTCCATACCTCAGTATTATACCGATAGAATTATTGTTGGCGTCATCATATTTCTTAGACGGTGCAATAACCGTAAATTCAGCCTCACCAAGAGTATACTGCCGCCCTGCCACTGGAAGAGTATTGGTATAATTCCTGCTTTTCATCGCAGAGAGAACATCTCTGTAAGTATTTGTATCCTTTGAATAATCCGGCAGCATAACATTTTCGCAGTCGAATTTATATATAATGACATCAAGACCTCCTATATGGTCACTGTCCGGGTGCGTTCCTATAACATAATCCAGTTTAGTAACTCCCTGACTCTCCAGATATGCCTGCACTTTCGTTCCGCAGTCATTTTCTCCGGCGTCAATCAGCATCGCATGATTTCCGCACTTAATCAAAGTACTGTCTCCCTGTCCGATGTCAATAAAATGTACTGACATCTCACCATCAGGCATCTGCCCTTCGGTATTATTATGAGTAAAAATTGAGCCCGCCGCACCAACCGCAATTATCACTGTCAGAAATAATGCAGTAAGCCACGATTTCCTCCTGCTCAATCTAAATTTTCTATTCTTTTTCATTCTTATTAATCGTCTCTTTATTTTTCAAACCATCAGAATTCTTTTCTTTGCTTTCACGCTTGCATACATACATCCTGTCATCTGCTATTGCGTATATATCATGTGAATTTATGTGTCCGTTATCTGAGGTAAGCTCGCTGCTGTCCGCATACCCATATGAAACCTTGTACTGAAAACGGTTTTCCCTTTTATTTTCTCTTTCCATAATTTCATT
Organism: uncultured Eubacteriales bacterium; assembly: GCA_949297565.1. GTDB lineage: Bacteria > Bacillota > Clostridia > Lachnospirales > Lachnospiraceae > Lachnospira. The sequence goes on along the minus strand of CASFUI010000108.1, from coordinate 3,561 downwards.
CAATCTGGAAATAAAATCCATATGATTGTAATCCGGTCCCGATCTGACTATGGCGATAAATTCGTCGCCTCCCATGCGTCCTATAACTTCATCTGTCCCGAAGGTCTCTTTTAGAATATCAGCAAAGCCTGCTATTAAATCATCGCCGCAGTTATGTCCCATATTATCATTAATATATTTCAAATCATTCAAATCAAAACTGAATATCCCGTAAGGCTCTTCTCTCTCCGATAAATCATTCATTACCTTTTCACAATACCGCCTGTTTGGAATCTTAGTGAGGGCATCCGTGTAAGCCATTTTATAAAATATTTCTTTTTCACTGGCTGCTTTTAGCTTCTGCAGCAAATCCATACTGAAATTAATAAACATAAACGCTACAAATACTATGGTTCCTATCACAGATACTCCGGCTCTGTCCATAATATCAATATCTGTATATACTTTTAAAATATAACTTATAATCTCAGCGAAAACAAATGCTGTAAGAATACAGAAACCGGTAAAAAGAACTTTTTCCGAATTTCCTCCCGACTTTAAAATCCGAACTATAAGCACTATAATATAAATTGCCTCAGCCCCAATAACAGCATGTATAAAAGTCAGAAGCGAAGGCATATGCAAAATATCTGTCACATGAAGTGTCAAAATAACTGCTGAAAAAACGCATATCAAACCCGCAAATACAGAAAAAACAAATTTTTGCCTGGCATTATCCATCCTCCACACATAATCCTTAAAATACATTATGGCAGAAATCATCCCCATAAGAAGACCGGAATACTCCAATGTTGTTGCAATCGGCATCGATACATTAAATAACTGCGCAAACCCATAATTACAGCTCGTCCATGTTCCTATTGACAATGAAAGCAGTCCAATCCAGAAAAGCATAGACAGAACGGGTCTTTTTATAATTATCCAGCCGGAAACTCCCATGACAATAATACCAAACAGAATTAAAAAAATACATGCCACAAAAGTTATTCTGTTCCCAACAACCATCTGTTTAAACACGTTTGAATAATCAGTCAGTTCAATCTGTTCAACGGAAGAAAAAGGTCTCCATTCTGCAGCTATAAGCTCAATTTTAATGCTGTCGCCCCCAGCGCCCGTAACCGATACACAATGGTAACCATTTCCCACAAAACCATTATTGGAATATATGTCTTCACCATAAGAATATACTCTGTCGCCATTTAAATACACATTTATTACCGACGAATAGGTTTGCAGTTTTAAAACAGGAAGGTTAAAATCCGTAGACTTCGGCAGCACATTGTATAAAACCACCTTATCCCCTTTGTCAATGCTTTTGGGAAAATCAAAAGAACTAAGCGTGACATTGACAAATGTTCTTTCATCAAACTGCACCGTCCACCCTGTATCCATTATATATTTTTTGTCATATGAATCCGCGTTCAAACCTGTAATTTTAAACAATACAATAAGACTGGCAAGCGCGGCCACAATGGCCAGCACCCCCAGTATTAATTTGAGTGTTCTATATATAAAAATTTTCCACGACACTTTATACATGTACAACCTCCGTGCAGCATAAAAAGTCATTTTTTAAGCAATTTTTTCAAGAAGCCTTTAACTGCCGCTGCGGTCTTAACAATAGGTGTTCTGACAGGACGAAGCATCAGCCATATATTGGAAAGTATTTTGTATACAGGATTATCAACGGAAATTTCTTTACCATTTCTTTCTATGGCAATAAGCTTACCCCGTATCTGAATTGGCTCAATAGGCCCCTCCACCTCGCTCTGATTATCTCCAACCATATAAAACCCGGCTGAACAAATCTTCCATATACGGTGCAAAACCAAAATGCCGCTGCTGTCAAAGCGCCTGTACAGCACAACATCCCCCTTTTTCAGGCTGCCCGGCTCTGCACTTGATATAATTGCATAATCTCTGCCCGGAATAAATAAGGGATACATACTGTATCCCTTAGGTTTGATTTTTATATTATTATTCTCCAGCTCTCTGATTAATATACTCTGCTCATCAAGCTCTCTGTAAAGATTATTCGGCATCAAATTATTCTGCTGTGTTTTCAGGTACGCCATATGGACATCCCTTGTAATCTGACCTGAATGCCTGACCTGATGTTTCCTTGCCGTCTGTCTTTGAACAAATCTGGCAAATATCAGCGCCGGCTGAAGCCTGCTGTCTTCCATAAGGACATACGCCTCTGTTTACCTCCCCGCTTGCCAAATAAACTCCTTCTGCAATCCCCTCTGCTGTCTCCACTACCGGTTTTTCATACTTAACCATAACATAACCTCCTATATATGCTATATACTATGTATCACTATCTATTATAATCTCAATTTCAAATTAATGTCAATAAAAATGCATCCGTTTGGCGTACTTTTATAAAGCTATTATATTCCTATTTTGTAAATAATTTCATTTCCTTAGTAAGACGGCTCCTCTTTCCCGCGCTTTTTAAAATACCGCTTATCGTTGTATTTCGCACTCGCCTGTTATTCCTTATAAAGACAACTAACGTCTTAATCCAAAGATATGGCCAGAGCAGTTTATTCTGCGAGACCGACGGGTTATTAATTCTCATCTGATGATGAAACTCTCTGAAATAGTCTCTTATACCAGTTCCCCTCATTGCAACCATTCTGTTATTATTTGCGTCTCCGAACTCCTCCGCCTCTATAATATCTTTAAGAAAAGCAGTTGTGTCAACACGCGCATCGGACTTCATCATAAAATCCACTTTCGAGGGATCCATCCCCAGCCGCTCTGTACATATTATGTTTACAGCAACAACAAAACCGGTTATGCCAAGCGTTTCAATCATTTCACCAAAAATCTTCTTCTGCTCCGCAGGTATATCCCTGTTCCAGAAAACAGTCCAGTCACACAACAGCTTAAGTCCGAAGCCTGCCCTCAGAAAATGATGCAGCATATGTATTACAAGACTTAGAGCATCCCACGCATCCTCAAGACAGTATATTTTCTTACCGTTCAAGTTCTTTAATACCACATGATTACCCATATCCTGTGTATAAATTTTAAGCATTCTGTTTACACGAGCGTCATCAAACTGTTCAGCTAATGAATGGTGAAGCTCAACAATAATACCGTTGTCTCCTCTCATTTCCTCATGATAGTTGGCATGCTGCTCATCTACACGATTAAGACCTTCAGCCTTCAAAATATTCAAAGCCATGTCGAACTGCTCGCCATCGGTAATCAAAATATCAATATCTCCAGATTTCCTTAGCTCTCCGATTGGGTAAAGCGAAGCGGTACCGGCGCCCTTGAGCAAAATTGCGGTTATTTGCCTGCTCTCCAGAAGTCTTATATAATACGCGCTGAGCTCCAAAAGCCTGTTATTCTGCAAAACTATTGTCTTAGCTTTATTCATACTGTATCTTAGAACGCTGTCCGGTATATCAGGGATAAATTTAAGCTCGTCAGCAATCAGCGAAAGCACTCCGTGCCTGTCCGCACACCGCACAAGTTTCTCCCAGTCAACACTCTCCCCAACACGGTCAATGCCGCGTGCGCTGACCGCGTTTTTTACCTCCTGTT
>CASFUI010000107.1 GCA_949297565.1 uncultured Eubacteriales bacterium | reverse complement strand
TTTACTTATATCTTTATCATCTATCCGCTCGAAGCCGTGAAGCATATTCATACAATAATCGAGGTAACTGACACTTTCATACCCTTCAGTAATTCTCCTGAAGTAAATGCAGCCAAACAATATAAATAAAAACGCCGCCGCGAACATAAAACGGTTGCAGTATAAGCTGTTTTTGAGCTCATACCGAAACATTCTCAAATATTTTTTCAACGTATCCATCAGCGACCGCACTCCTATATATATCTCTTCAAAAAATTTTTCCTCGAAACCGCTATATGAGCTATAAAAAGCAGCACAAAAATCCATATTGCCACAAATACCAGCGATTTTATATACAGATACGGCGAATACAGCTCCGTATACCTATACTCATAACCTGTATAATACGGATTGCCTATTCTGTATATTGTCATTCTGTTTGGAGCCAAAACCCCCATGGCAACCGTAAGAATAACCGAGAAAACCTGCGAATCCGTAATCCAGTAGAACGCTATCGCCGCCAAAACCCTGTAAAACAGTTCAAGACTGTTTATCAGAAAGCTCTGCAAAATCATAACAGGTACGTTAAAGCTGTCCGGCATAACATAACCATTATCCTGAAATTCATCGAACATTATGCTCCTCAGGCTGTGAAAATTCTCATACCGTCCGCTCAAAGCGTAAAACATAAGCCCCGAGCACACCATCAGAACAGCCATGACTCCCGCGCACTTAACGTAACACATAAGCACCTGTCTGTACCACGAAGCCGCCCTGCTTTTCTGCCTGACAATTACGTTTGGAGTAAAGCTGTATTTTATCTCGCAGAGACCTGCATAGACCATAATAACCGGAAGCACCAGACTTCTTAAATTGAAGCTGTAAAGCACAACGCCGTCGAGCGCGCACGGCTCAATCCCCCTTAACTCCAATCTATTAAAAGAATACACCAGATCAACCATAGCGGCAATAACTACCACTGCATAAGTAAAAAACCAGTTCCTAAACCTTTTCATGTCCGGTTATCCGCCCGCTCTCAATTTTAAATATCTCGTCGCAAAGTAAATTAAGCTCTTCCTTGTCGTGACATGCGATAATAATCACCGCCCCTCTTTGGCGGCATTCCTCAAGAATATCATGCACACGCCCGACTCCTGCCTCATCGAGAGCGTTCACGGGCTCGTCCAGAATAATAATATCCGGCTTTTCCATAATTGCGCACGCAATCCCAAGCTTCTGCTTCATTCCGAGAGAATACTTTCTGAACGTCCTCTTATCGTCCGGGTCAAGCCCGACGCTCTCAATTGCCTCCCTAATCCCGGCGTCATCAATCTTATTCTTAATCCCGGCAATCATTTTTAAATTCCTGAAGCCGGTATATCCGTTTATAAAAGCAGGATACTCTATAAGAAGCCCTATGCTCTCGGGAAAAGAAATATCCTTTCCGAGAATTTTCCCGTCAATATCAACGGTACCCGAGCTCGGAACTATCAGTCCGCTGATTGCCCTCATAAGCATTGTCTTTCCGCTGCCGTTATGACCGCTCAGACCGTATACTCTGCCCCCCTGCATCTCAATGCTTATGTCGTCGAGTACTGTTGTCCCCTTTATTTTCTTGTTTAGCTTATCGATTTTGATATACATTTCTTCTCCCCGCTTTTACTGATTAATATAAAAACGGTAGCCGCTGTTGCAGTAATTACCGTTTATCGCGCTTGTGTCATCCCCAACCGCAAGCTGCTTTTCGTCTATCAGTTCTTCCGGTATCTCATATATAAGTTTGTAGGTAACACTCTCCTGAGGCCTGATATAAATATATTTAGGAATTATATCACTGTCCCCGTTCTCCGGAGCGTACACATTCTCGCCCTCACTGCCCGGAGAATAGACATAGAACTGCTGTCCGCTGTCATACTCCTGAAGCACGGAGGCAAACGTGCTGCCGTATTTATTCTTTACAAATGTACTTGTATCATTCAGTATCCCCACCTTAGTCGTAACCGGAAGCCACAGAAAGTCTGTTTCACAGAGATTGGTAAACTGCACCGTAACCGCAAGGGCGCAATATCCTTCCTTTAAATCAATTCCCGGATATTCGCTGCTTTTCTCTGCCGAAATAACCTTTATTGATTGACAGGCCGAGCAGTTTGCCCCCGAAGGGACAAGCTGGTAGCTGAAATATGAAACCGCCTCTCCGACTCTCTTAACCTGATATGCAAAATATGTATCCTCGTTTATAAAATAAAACCTTTTATACAATTCCTTCTGCATCTCGGCGTCAGAGGCGTCGGTATCTATAAAACGAAATTCCTCACCTGCGTCTGCTCTTTTTGGACTGTCCGACCCTGAAATTGACATCTGTTCCTGCATAAGCTCCGTGTTGCGCTGAAAATCCTTTATATTTTTATGTTCCAGAACAAAGAACAAAATAATAAAGCACAAAAGCGACAACGGAAGCAGCCAGTCAATTATCTCCCCTTTCTTATCGTCCATGTTGCCTGTTCCCCCCTATTATGTTAATCGAGACTTTCCGCGGCTTCTCAGAACGAGAGAGGTATTCTCTGAATATCCCCTATTTTTACATATTCAAAGAAATACTGCTTATACAGCTCCTCAACAATATAATAATACCGCCATTTCTGCGTCTCGCCCGGATTGAGAGTCACTTTCGTGCTCTCAATCTCCCCCTCGGGCTGAAGCTTTTTAGTGTAATAATAATTAATAGCCATTCTGCGCACCGGAGTGTTTATGCCGCAAAGCCGCCCCATACTCTCCTCGCGCACCTCATCTGTATTGTTTGTCACCTCCACGTCAACGGCAATAACCTTATAATCTGCGTCCGCATCATACATCATGATTGCATCCAAGTCTTCGGTATCGTCGCCGTATAAATCCCTCTCGAGGGTAATCCCCTGCCCCTCGACATATGCCTCCCACTCCTGCTTGTCAAAGCACGACGCGGAGCTTATGCTGATGAGGTAATCACCCGTGTCAATCACATCCCCCATATCAAGCATGGTAATCTTTGTGGACGGATAGGCGAGCTGAACATAGATAATCCGGGCGGCGACACACAGCACCGCGATAATCAGCACGCCCGCCGCAATAATTTTCATTATTTTTCTCATTCTATATCACATCTCTCCTTATCCTGAACAGGAATGCCAAATCCAGAAGCGCAATGACAGCGAGCTGAAAAAGCACAACCGGCACATCGCTCTTATAGAAAGCAATCATATTGGCGCATGTCACGAGACCTCCACTCAAGCCCAGAACATCCTTCACTATAAAATCGCTTCCGTAATATACGATAAAAGGCATAAGCCTAACGGCATACGAGTTCTCCTCAAAGTAAACGCAGAAAAGGCAGAGACAGTTCAGAAGCCCGAAAAATATAAAAGTGTAAACGAGATAAACCGCCACATAGACGGAAGGGTATGTATAAAAAAGCTCACCGAACACCCCTCTTATACCGTCCACTCCAAAATATCCCACCGAATAGACGGGAACCCCCCACGGCATCGCGCAGAGCCCGAT
>CASFUI010000106.1 GCA_949297565.1 uncultured Eubacteriales bacterium | reverse complement strand
GTATCCTCAAAATAGCTGTCATAATCGTCATCGCTTTTGAGCATGCAGATGCCGCCTTGAGCAAGAAATGAGTCACTTTCCTCAGTTTTTGATTTTGTAATCATTAAAATATTTTTATCTGAGGGAAGACTGAGGGCTGCATAGAGTCCGGCAACACCTGTTCCCACAATGATTACATCGGTATTTACGCGATTTATCTGTTTATTCATAAAATCTCCGTTTCTGCGGCTTAAAGACGCAACAATAATGTTTGCGCGGACAGCGGATGGGACAGAAATCCAGGTGTTCGCAGTCCGGCGCGGTAACACTCAAAACCTAAAGAGCGTGTTTAAACTGTTATTTTGCAAGCTCAAGCATTTTGTCAAGCGATGCGAGGGCTTTCTGTTTTAATGCATCATCGACGAAAACCTCATTTTTTTCGCTGCTGAGCACATCAAGCACTTTTTCGAGCGTAACTTTTTTCATGTCTATACAGGTAGGAACTCCGACCGTATAAAAGTTCTTGTCGGGATATTTTTTCCGCAGCTCGTATAAAATTCCGCATTCCGTACATATAATAAATGATTTGCGGGTACTTTCGCCCGCGTATTTTAAAATCCCTGATGTGCTTCCTATGTAATCGGATATTGCCAGGACGTCAGGAGTACATTCAGGGTGTGAAAGCACCTCAGCGTCAGGATGTTTAGTTTTACATTCGGCAAGCTCAGCTGCGGTTATATTTTTATGTATAGGGCAGAAGCCCGGATTAAAAATAAAGTTTTTATCGGGAAGCTGCTCTGCCACATATCTGCCAAGATTTTCGTCGGGAATAAATAAAATGTTTTTATTCGGAAGCGCGCTTACGACCTTGAGAGCGTTGGCTGAGGTCACGCATACGTCCGAACTGCATTTCAGAAGTGCGGTCGAATTTATATAACAGACAACCGCCAGGTCATCGTACTGGCTGCGCACTTTTTCAATATAATCCACCGATGCCATATGAGCCATAGGACAGTCTGCTGTAATGTCAGGCAGAAGTACTTTCTTGTCAGGATTTAAGAGCTTGGCGCTCTCACCCATAAACGACACACCGCAGAGAACAATAATATCTGCATCTGTGTCTCTCGCGATTTTGCTCAGGTAATAGGAATCTCCGGTATAATCGGAGACAGCCTTTATTTCGTCATTGACATAGTAGTGAGAAAGAATAACGGCATTTTTTTTCTTTTTTAAATCATTGATTTTATCGATAATACTCATAGTAAATGTAAAGTCCCTAAGCCGGGGACAGTCTCCTTTAGTGTATTTTGAAAATATTACGTGAGATTATATCACAAGACTTTACATGTGACAAGACAGTTGTAAATAAAATACATTTACACATGTGTGAGATATTTGTAACATTTCAGCCGCGTCATTCGCAAAGCCGCGCCAGAGGCGTTTGTCCGCTGCTTCGCAGCTAACTTTGCTCATATTTTGATAAATTTTTTATATATATTGAGGAAATAATATTTTTATTATATAATCTATGATATTGTTAAAAAAATTAATTAAGGAACGGAGAAACATTATGCAGTATACCATTCACCAGTTAATTTTTTTCTTTTTTGTCTATTCATTTTTGGGCTGGATTTTTGATATGACAGCAGAGGCAATACGCTATGGAAAAGTGGCAAACAGAGGTTTTTTAAACGGACCTCTGTGTGTTCATTACGGAGTTATAATGATTGTAGTTCTTCTTGATATAAATGATTTGTGGGAACATCCGCTGTATCAGCTTATTGCATGTATGGTTATTGTGTTTGTGACAGAATACTTTTCGGGCGCGATGCTCAAAAAAATTACCGGACGCAGATTTTGGGATTATTCGCATTTAAAGTTTAATATAGGAGGATATACATGTGCTTTCAGCATTATAGGCTGGGGACTTGCGGCAGCGGCTACGGCATGGCTTATTCACCCGCTTGTCTGTGTAATTTATGCGCTCATACCGCTCAGTATAATTAAGATATTGGAAATTGCGGCGATTGTGATATTTCTGATAGATTTGTTTGTGACGGCAGCAACAATGCTGAAGTGGCACTTTTCCGGAGGTATTTACGGAAATGTCGCAAAGACACTTGAAAAGACCAAGAGACATCTCGGGCAGAAGACTTTTCAGTGGGTATCGAAGCGTATGTATAAAGCATTTCCTGAGCTTGAGGGGCAGGAGAAAAATGATGAGGTTGGGTTTGGGAAAACTAAAGACCGTGTGTTTGCTAAAGGACTTTGTTTTGATAAGCTGGTGTGGATTTTCTTTGTGAGCGCTTTGCTGGGAGACTGGGTGGAAACGGTGTTTGTCTGGCTGACAGCAGGAGAGTTTATGAGCCGAAGCAGTCTTTTGTACGGAACTTTCAGTATTGTGTGGGGGCTGGGGGGAGCTCTTGCTACGGCGCTGCTTTATCCTGTTAAGGACAAAAATCCTCTTATTATTTTTGCCGGGGGTTTTGTGCTCGGAGGCGTTTATGAGTATAGCTGTTCGGTGTTCACGGAGATCGCATTCGGCACGGTGTTTTGGGATTACAGTCATCTTCCTTATAATATAAACGGGCGTGTAAATCTTTTATTCTGTGTTTACTGGGGAGTTGCCGCTATTGCATGGGTTAAGCTCATATATCCGGCGGCAAGTTTTCTTCTGGAAAAAATACCGCCTGTGGCAGGAAAAATCATGACATGGATTATGGTTGTTTTCATGGTTTTGAATATGGCGGTTTCCGGCGCGGCAATCAGCCGTTACGTGTCAAGAAAATCAGGGGTTGAGGCGTCTACGCCTGTACAACATATGTGTGACAGCATTTACACCGATAAATTTATAGAGAGAATATATCCAAATATGCGTATTCAATAAGCAATCTGTGAGGACGGCGCAAAACCTGAATTATTTTTCGGGTTTTGCGCCGTCCGTTGTAGTGGAAAAATGTAACATTTCAGCCCGCGCCATTCGCAAAGCCGCGCTTATGGCTGAACTGTTATGGAAAAAATAGGTTTTTATGTTTTTGCTGTTGACAAAAGTGAAAAGATATGTTTATATTAATTTAGAATTATTCTAAATTTAATTTTGAAAGGAGAACAGCATGGTTAAATGGAAATGCGGTGTATGCGGATACATCTATGAAGGCGAAAGTCTTCCGGAAAATTTTGTTTGCCCTGTCTGTAAGCAGCCTGCATCTGTGTTTGTCAGAATTGATGACGATGCTTCATCAGGCGCGGCTTCGTCTGTTGAGGCGAAGTCTGAAAAGACAAACGGCAATACAGCAAACAAATACGCCGGCACACAGAGTGAGAAAAATCTTATGGCTGCTTTTGCCGGCGAATCGGAAGCGAGAAATAAATACACATACTTTGCTTCGGTTGCAAAAAAGGAAGGTTTTGAGCAGATTGCAGCTCTCTTTCTGACAACGGCAAATAATGAGAAGGAACATGCAAAGCTCTGGTTTAAGGAGCTTAACGGTATCGGTGACACCGCTCATAATCTGGCTGCGGCAGCAGAGGGGGAGAATTATGAGTGGACTGATATGTATGACGGCTTTGCAAAGACAGCTGATGAGGAAGGTTTTCCTGAACTTGCGGCTAAATTTCGTCTGGTAGCCGAGATTGAGCGTCATCATGAGGAACGGTACAGAGCGCTTCTCAAAAATGTTGAGACGGCATCAGTATTTGAAAAGAGTGAGATTAAGGTCTGGGAGTGCCGGAACTGCGGCCATATTGTTGTGGGAACAAAGGCTCCTGAGGTTTGTCCGACATGCAGTCATCCACAGAGTTATTTTGAAGTGCACGCAGCTAATTATTAAAGCGGGGAATAATATTGTCAAAGTATGCGGATAAAATTGTGGAGATTGTCCTTAACTCACGCGCGCACCTGACTGCCGAACAGGTTTTTTTGGAGATGAAAAAGACTTATCCTAAGGTGGTTTTAGCTACAATTTATAATAATCTGAATATGCTTGTCTCTGAGGGAAAGCTTCGCAGGGTAAGCATTGAGGGCTCGCCTGACCGTTATGACAGAACAGAGAGACATGATCATATGATTTGTATGGAATGCGGCGCTTTGTCCGACATTACAATTCAGGATATGACTCAGATGATAGAGCGGCAGACAGGCGGAAAAATTTTATCATACGATTTAAAAATAAACTATATATGTTCAGAATGCAAAAATAAATTAAAGGAGAATAAACATGAGTAAATACGAAGGAACACAGACAGAAAAGAATTTACAGGCGGCTTTTGCAGGCGAGTCACAGGCGAGAAATAAATATACATACTTTGCTTCGGTTGCAAAGAAGGAAGGCTATGAGCAGATTGCAGCGTTATTTCTTAAAACGGCAGACAACGAGAAAGAACATGCCAAAATGTGGTTTAAGGAGCTTGCCGGTATAGGCAATACATCAGAAAATCTTGCAGCTGCGGCAGAGGGCGAAAATTATGAGTGGACCGATATGTATGACAGTTTTGCAAAGACAGCGGATGAGGAAGGCTTCCACGAGCTTGCGGAAAAGTTCCGTCTGGTTGCGGCTATTGAGAAGCATCATGAGGAACGCTACCGCGCACTTCTCAAAAATGTAGAAATGGCAGAGGTTTTTGCCAAGAGCGAAGTTAAGGTTTGGGAGTGCCGAAACTGCGGCCATATTGTTGTGGGAACAAACGCACCTGAGGTTTGTCCGACATGCAATCATCCACAGAGCTATTTTGAAGTACATGCAGAGAACTATTAATATAGTGTCTGAGTTATAAAAGGATTTATATAGGCAGGGCTTTTTATTCTATAGGAAAGTTCTCTGAACTTCCTATAGAATAAAAATGCTGCGCAGGATCGCAAAGGCGCGGAAAGGTCATTGTATTAATTTATTCCTGAAAAACGTCCGGATGCTCCGCAAGGGAGTATAAGTCCGTTTGAGCTCACGGGAAGCCCGACTTCCTGCGAGTCAATATTTCCGCTGAAGGCTTTCAGTTCCGTGCCAAGCAGATAGCTTAGGACAGCGGGCTGAAGTCCTGTGGTATAGGAATTTATGAGGAAAAACAGAGGTCTTTCATTAAGAAGCCGGGCGCACTTTGCTACAAGAGGATGTATAGCGTCCTCGATTTTCCAGATTTCACCCTTTGGACCTCTGCCGTAAGAAGGAGGGTCCATTATAACGGCGTCATAGCGGTTTCCTCTTCTTATCTCACGCTCAACAAACTTTACGCAGTCATCGACAATCCAGCGTATAGGTTTATCGGAAAGACCGCTTGAGGCGGCGTTTTCTTTTGCCCATGCGACCATACCCTTTGCGGCGTCAACGTGTGTGACGGCGGCTCCGGCAGCAGCACATGCAAGAGTCGCGCCGCCTGTGTATGCAAACAGGTTGAGCACCTTTATGGTGCGTTCCGGAGAGGCTTTTTTTGCGTCGGAAATTATTTTCCCAAACCAGTCCCAGTTTGCTGCCTGTTCCGGAAAAAGTCCGGTGTGCTTGAAGCTGAACGGTTTAAGGTTGAATTTGAGCGTTGTGTCAAAGGACGGGCTTTTATACGAAATCTGCCACTGCTCTGGCAAATCGAAAAACTCCCAGTCGCCTCCCCCTTTTGTGCTTCTGTGATAGTGAGCATTCATGTGCTTCCAGCCTTTGGCTGTCTTTGGAGTATTCCATATTACCTGAGGGTCAGGCCTCACGAGAATATAATCTCCCCAGCGTTCAAGTTTTTCCTTGCATGATGTATCTATAACTTCATAATCTTTCCAGTTGTCTGCAATAAACATTGTGTCGTAAACCTTTCATAAAAATTTGTGTGTGATTTGCATATTTTGTGACGGAGTTTCGGCAGTCTGATATTGCCGGCTCAGTCTCCGGCAAAAAATACATACCGTCCCTCAATATACTTGAAGCCGTTTTGTCTATAGTATTTTACAAGGCTCTCATTTTCTGCTATTAATATAATGTACAGATAGCCATTATACTTTGTCTTTATTCTGTTTAATAACTCTCTGCCTATACCATGTCCCTGATACGCCGGGTTTACGCATAAATAGTGAACATATGCGGTTAATTCTCCGTCATCTATAGCGTTTATAAGACCCACCAACTGTGTGCCGTCCCATGCCGTAAAAACAGTTTCGCAATTTTCAAGGGCTTTTTTTAATCTGTCCGGATAATTCGCAGATATCCAGTCAACGGATTGAAACAGTTTTTGCAAAGCTTCGGCAGAAAAATCTTTTTTGTCTGAATAAGTAATGTTCAAATAGTTGTCACCTCGTTTAAATTCAGATTATCGATTTATATTCAAGGTAAGTATATCATGCGGATATTAACAATTCCACATTTTATTTTAATATGATTTCGGAAAACAAATTCATGCAGGCATGATTTGCCTGTCATGCTTATGGCTTAATTGCTGCTGAAACAACGCCGTTTTTTTATAAAAATATTGCAGACAGGAACAACAAATTGATATAATATAAAAATTAAAGCGTAACTGCTTATGAGCGAGTAAAGCTATTGGCAGGACTTAGACTGCCTGTTTGTGCAGGAGCGTAACAAACAGGCATTAACACGCAAAAAAACTGCGTTTGCGAAATTTTCTTCGCGTTTCTTTGAGTAAAACGCTCCGGAATGGAGGATAATATGAAAAAATCTAACGTGTATTTTACAACATTTAAGACAACAGGAAGTGAAAATCTTTTGCAGAAGCTTCACAGGCTTATGAAGACTGCGGGGTTTGAGAACATTGATTTTAAAGATAAGTACGCGGCGATAAAAATTCATTTTGGCGAGTACGGCAATCTGGCATTTCTTCGCCCGAACTATGCGCGCGTTGTCGCCGACTATGTAAAGGAGCTCGGAGGTAAGCCTTTCCTTACGGACTGCAACACGCTGTATGTCGGGAGCAGAAAGAATGCGATTGACCATTTGGAGACGGCGTATGTCAACGGCTTTTCTCCATATCAGACGGGGTGCCATGTTATTATAGGCGACGGTCTTAAGGGAACTGATGAGGCTGTTGTGCCTGTAAACGGCAAATATGTAAAAGAGGCAAAAATCGGTCAGGCTATTATGGATGCGGATATTTTTATCTCTCTCACGCATTTTAAGGGGCATGAGATGGCTGGCTTCGGTGGAGCGCTTAAAAATATAGGAATGGGCTGCGGCTCAAGAGCCGGAAAGATGGAGCAGCATTGTGACGGCAAGCCGAGCGTGGATCAGGATCTGTGTGTAGGGTGCGGCGCCTGCGGCCGTATATGCGCGCATGGAGCTCCGATTATAAAAGATGGAAAAGCGAGCATTGACCATGAAAAATGCGTGGGATGCGGAAGATGTCTTGCAGTCTGTTCGAAGGACGCCATTGCTGCTGATTTCAGCGATTCTATCGCGATGCTCAACTATAAAATGGCAGAGTACAGCCTTGCTGTCTGTCAGAACAGACCATGTTTTCATATTTCGCTTATATGCGACGTATCTCCGAATTGTGACTGTCATGCGGAAAATGATATTCCGATTATACCTGATGTTGGAATGCTCGCTTCGTTTGACCCTGTCGCGTTAGACCAGGCGTGCGCCGATTTGTGCAATCAGATGACTCCGGTTGAGGACAGCATACTGGGACAGAACATTGCGGCGCATGACAATCATGAGGATGGGGATCATTTCCATATGACACACCCTGACACAGAGTGGCGTTCATGTATAGAGCACGCTGTTGAGATAGGTCTTGGCTCAAATGAATATGAGCTTGTCCGGATTTAAGAGTTACAGCTTAAAATACATATAAAGATGCCTGCAATGCGCACGGCGGTTTCGGCAATTAATGATTAAAAACGGAGGTTTCCATGTTTAAAAATTACAGACGTGAATATCTTACAAAGGATATTGTCTCGGGAATTATTGTGGCTTTAATATCAATACCTATATCTATGGGGTATTCACAGGTGGCGGGACTTCCGGTGGTTTACGGACTTTACGGCTCGCTTTTTCCGATAATAGTTTTCGGACTTATATCGTCATCTCCGCAGTTTGTTTTCGGCGTTGACGCGGCGCCTGCGGCGCTGGTAGGCGGAACAATAGCGTCTCTTGGAATTGTATCGGGAAGCGATGAGGCAATGCGGGTTGTTCCGGTGATTACGTTTGTTACGGCGTGCTGGCTTATGCTGTTTTTCATAGCGCGTGCCGGAAAGCTTGTAAATTATATATCAAAGCCGGTACTCGGAGGTTTTATCTCCGGTATCGGCAGTACGATTATACTTATGCAGGTTGCCAAGCTTTTCGGAGGAACTGCGGGGACGGGCGAGGTGGTTGAGCTCGTGGGTCACATTATTTCCGAACGCGGAAGTTTTAATCTTCTTTCCTTTATAATGGGAATAGGTACAATTGTCATTGTTCTTGTGAGCAAAAAAATATCGAGAAAATTTCCGATGTCGGTTATTATGATGCTGCTCGGTGCGCTTTCGACTGCCGTGTTTCATGTGGACAGCTACGGAGTAAAGCTTCTCCCGAAGGTTGATCCCGGGCTTCCCAAATTTAAAATGATTGATTTTACTGTTCTTGCAGAGTATCCATCCGAAATCATAACGCTCGGTCTTACTGTCGCGCTTGTGATTGTATCGTCAACTCTACTGACGGCGTGTAATTATGCGATAAAAAATGATTATAAAATCAAAAATAACCGGGAGATTCTTGCGTATTCAATGTCTAACTTCTGTGCTGCGTTTAACGGCTGCTGCCCGCTTAACGGAAGTGTGTCGAGAACGGGAATAGCAGAGCAGTTCGGAGTAAAGTCACAGGTTATGTCTTTGGTTGCCGCACTTACAATGGCGATTATTGTGCTTTTCGGTACCGGATTTATTGCTTATCTGCCGGTTCCTGTGCTGACAGGCATAGTTATCTCGGCTCTGATAGGAATACTTGAATTCGGAATGGCTAAAAAGCTGTGGAAAACGGATAAAGTTGAATTTGCCATATTTATGGGAGCATTTCTGGGAGTTCTGGTATTCGGAACAATTTACGGCGTGGTTATAGGAGTGCTTCTCTCATTTGTTTCTGTTATTATTAAGGCTTCTGTTCCGCCGAGAGGGTTTCTCGGTGTTATACCGGGGCAGAACGGATTTTATGATATGGAGCGGAACAGGAACGCGCACATGATTAAGGGAGCAGTTATCTACAGGTTTAGCGGCACTCTGTTCTTTGCAAATATAAATGTTTTTGTGCGTGATATTGAAAACGCGGTGACGCCTGATATTAAGCTTGTAATTGTAGACGCAAGCGGCATAGGAAGCATAGATATTACAGCTGCTGACAGGCTTGCTATTATGGCTGACAAGCTGAAAAATAGAGGCATAAGATTTTATTTAACCGAGCATGTGGGTTATGTAAATGATCTGCTAAGAAAGCTTGGAGCAGGGGAACTGATAGATATCGGCGCAGTGAGAAGAACGATTTCTCTGGC
>CASFUI010000105.1 GCA_949297565.1 uncultured Eubacteriales bacterium | reverse complement strand
TTATTTGCAATGACCGATGCACAGATGAAGGGAAATGCCGAGGCTGTAATGCATTATATGCATGAGTTTTATTTTGAGTCTGCGGCTATGATTTTAACACTGATTACAGTGGGCAAAATGCTTGAGGCTCACTCTAAGGGAAAGACGACAGACGCCATAAAGGGGCTTATGAAGCTTGCGCCAAAGACAGCTACTGTTGTAAGAGACGGACAGGAGGTAAAGGTATCTGTTGAGAGTGTGAGAAAGGGTGATATTTTTGTTGTAAGACCGGGAGAAAATATTCCGGTTGACGGTGTAGTTCTTGAGGGAACAAGCGCAGTCAATGAGTCGGCTCTCACGGGTGAGAGCATTCCGGCGGATAAGGAGCCGGGAGACACAGTTTCAGCGGCAACTCTTAACCAGTCAGGCTTTCTCACATGTGAAGCGTCGAGAGTCGGTGAGGATACGACGTTGTCACAGATTATACAGATGGTGAGTGATGCCGCGGCGACGAAAGCGCCTATCGCAAAGATTGCGGATAAGGTTTCAGGAGTGTTTGTTCCAGCAGTTATAACCATTGCTGTTATAACGACAATAGTATGGCTTATAGCCGGGCAAAGTGTGGGTTACGCTCTGGCGAGAGGAATTTCAGTGCTTGTAATAAGCTGTCCGTGTGCGCTTGGGCTTGCTACGCCTGTTGCGATAATGGTAGGCAACGGACTTGGGGCAAAAAACGGTATGCTGTTTAAGACTGCGGTCTCTCTTGAGGAGACGGGAAAAACTGAAATTGTAGCGCTTGACAAGACAGGAACTATAACAAGCGGCGAGCCTAAGGTTACCGATATTGTGTGCACGTCTGAGGAGACGAAACTGCTGACTGCGGCTGCGGCACTGGAAGCCCGCTCAGAACACCCTCTTGCAAGAGCGGTTTTAGATTATGTTAAGAGCGAGGCACCGGAAATATTTGATAAAAAACCTGAGGTCGAAAATTTTAAGGCGCTTGCAGGCAACGGATTGACAGCTTATCTAAACGGAAGTAAACTGACAGGAGGAAGCCTTAAATTTATAGGAAATCTTGTGGAGGTGACGGATGATATAAGGCAAAAGGCGGAAAAGCTTGCCGAAGAGGGAAAGACGCCATTGCTTTTTGCAGAGGAAAACACACTTCTTGGTATTATTGCCGTTGCAGACGTGATTAAGGAGGACAGTCCTGAGGCGATAAGGGAGCTTCACAACATGGGTATACGTGTTGTAATGCTGACCGGAGACAATGAGAGAACTGCAAGGGCGATAGGCAGGCAGGCGGGAGTTGACGA
This sequence comes from uncultured Eubacteriales bacterium, assembly GCA_949297565.1. Taxonomy (GTDB): domain Bacteria; phylum Bacillota; class Clostridia; order Lachnospirales; family Lachnospiraceae; genus Lachnospira. Next base: position 22,943 of record CASFUI010000105.1, on the reverse strand, counting down.
GGTTATTGCAGGTGTGCTTCCTGACGGAAAAGAGGCGGTAATCCGCAGGCTGAAACAGGAAGGGAAGGTCGCAATGGTTGGTGACGGTATTAATGACGCACCGGCGCTCACAAGAGCTGACATCGGAATTGCAATCGGGGCAGGAACGGATATTGCGATTGACGCTGCTGACATTGTTCTTATGAAAAGCCGTTTGAGAGATGTTCCGGCAGCTATAAGATTAAGCCGTGCAACGCTTAGAAATATACATGAAAACCTGTTCTGGGCATTTTTCTATAATGTGATAGGAATTCCGCTCGCGGCGGGGGTTTGGATAAATCTTTTCGGCTGGGAGTTAAACCCTATGTTTGGAGCTGCCGCGATGAGTCTGTCAAGCTTCTGTGTAGTTACAAACGCGCTGCGGTTGAATTTTTTCAAGATATATGATTTCAGGCATGACAGAAAGCGTGTCAAAAAAAATGGTAAAAATATTTCAGATAAAGGAGATAATAAAATGAAAAAGACAATTAAAATTGAAGGTATGATGTGCGGACATTGTGAGGCAAGAGTAAAGAAGGCGCTTGAGGCGCTCGCCCAGGTAGACGAGGCGGTTGTCAGCCATGAGGCGGGAACAGCTGTTGTTACGCTCAATGCCGAGGTTGATGATTCTGTGCTTAAGGACGCGGTAGAGGCGCAGGATTACAAGGTAAATCAGATAGTATAATAACCAGATAATTTTGAAGACAAATTTTCTTGAAAGATTATTGGTATATGGTTTTAAGCGCTGCTGTGTTATTTGCTGTAGGTAGAATCTTTATAGCTGTCTGTGCTATAATGAAGAAAAACCACAACATATAATCATTGCAGCGCTTATTTTATTCTACAGGAAAGTTCTCTGAACTTCCTATAGAATAAAAATGCTTTGCTAAGAATATATGTTGCAGCTGCATAAAAGGAGGTTAAATTTTATGAATGAAGTTATTGAGAACATGATTACAAGAAGAAGCATCAGAAAATATAAGCCTGATGCCATACCGGAGGATGTATTGGAACGAATTATCAAGGCGGGCACTTATGCTCCGACAGGTATGGGAAAGCAGTCTCCTATTATTATTGCTGTTACTGATAAAAAGGTGCGTGATAAGCTCTCAAAAATGAATGCAATGATAATGGGTAAGGGTGAGGAGTTTGACCCGTTTTACGGAGCTCCGGCTGTGCTTGTAGTGCTTGCGGATAAGGAGCGTCCTACATATATTTATGACGGAAGTCTCGTGATGGGAAATCTTATGCTCGCGGCACATTCGGAGGGAATAGGAAGCTGCTGGATACATCGCGCAAAGGAGGAATTTGAAACTGCCGAGGGCAAAGAGCTTCTTAAATCCCTCGGAATAGAGGGAGATTATGAGGGTATAGGACATTGTATTCTCGGTTATGCGGACGGAGAGGAGCCGCAGTCACACCCGATAAAAGATAATTACGTGTATTATGTAAAATGATTGGAAACATGACTGTTTTCAGTCGTGAGAAATGACATAAATATACAAAAACAGACCTAGACAGGCTGATATATATTACTCTAAAATCAATCTATGTATGGTTTAATTTACTGAGTATACCTTAAATCATATTAAATTTTTAAAAATTGTTGTAAATCAGTATATATAATATGTTCAGTGCGAAATATTCATTATTTGGTAAAAAAATCTCATAAAACATAAAAGTACGTGTATAGTATCAGCGGGATGAATTCATGCATGTAAGGTTTCCGCAAGCCAGCCTGCAGTAAGCAGAATTTTTTATTGGATACTTACATGCGGCTGTCGCTGTAATCATTAAAAGATGAGAGGTGTCATAATTGATATAATGTGCACCTAGTGCACATTATATCTGCGCATTAATTTTTGCGTTTACCGCAAAAATAAGAGCGCTTAAAATCCGCCGGAGGCTTCATGCCCGCATGGCGGACATGGAATAATGAGTACAACAATGACAGGGATTGGTAGTTATGAGAGTGTCTTTAAAACAAAATAAGCTGTTTATCATTTTGGCAATGTCACTAGTTTTGGGGGTTAGTCATACGTTTCTGATTCCTCTGGCTGTAAATTGTGTGATAGGCAGTATTATGAAACCGGCGGGAAGTGGCTTTCTGCCGGTTGAAATAATGTTTAGTCTTATGTTTCTTGTAATAGCATTTATATGCATACTTCTGCTTGTGGTATGTCTTGCATATGATTGCGCCGCATTTGCATATTCCTCAGATAAATGCGGAAGTATTTCTTTAAATTCCTCAACAGACAAAAATAATAGCTTAGTTAAAATAAATTTCAGAGCAAGCAAAATATTATCCAAATTTCTCAAAATCATTTCTGCGTACTGCGGAGCGGTATTGGTACTATCTTTTATAAGCGGATTAATGGCGGCTTTTCTGTACAGAATGCTGCATGAAAGTGTGACTGTAGATGTAATAAAGGAATTCAGCGATTATATTATAACAGCGGTAACACTTGCCGTAATGCCTCTGCCGACGGCTGCGTTCTGGAGAGTTATGTATGGAAAAGATGAGATGGTAAATAACAATAATAGAAATTTAAAATCATTATTTAAAGGTATAAATATAAATTTCCGGGTATATATTAAGCTTCTCATATTGTTTCTTATTCTGTACGTGCTGGGGTATATTGTAACTACTGCCGTTCACAGTAATTCAGAGCTTGCACCGTCATATATGTCAGAGCTTTTGGCGTCACAATCAGGTTTGTACATACAGAGCAGACATATTTCCGCATCAAAAATTCTTGTTTTAGACATAATTAAGACGGCGGCATATACGGCTTCAGGTATGGCAGGAATTATAATTACAGAGAGAATATGTATGTGCGATGAAGAAGATTTTATAAATGTTTTCAAATCCGGAGCAAAAGGAAACAGAGGGCTTATTTTTATGGTTTTATGTGCGTTTATGACAAGTTTCCTTATGCTTCCGGGTAATATTAAGGTATGCAAAGCAGATGAAATTTATAATAAGGATGCAGATATACAAATACTCAGTTTCTGCAATAAAGCTGAAGAATACAATGTGTATAATACTGTAAGAAGTAACAGATATGACGATAGATATGCCGAGCTGGAAAAGCAGATGTTCTGCTACGGAGCCGGACAGGGAATAGTAAAGCTGCTTTCATGGGGCAATGTAAGCGGTGCGGCGTATATGTCCGACTATCTGTATCATGCATGGGATTTATGCGTTTTGTACTGAGTATGGTGATGCCTGTTAATTGTGTTATTTTACGATTGGAAGAATTTTTATATATATTTTATTAAAAACTCATAGTATTTTTCTTTATTTTTTTAAAAATGCGTGTTAATATCAAGGAATGCTAATTTAAGGAAAAGGAGATAAATCATGAGTAGAATTTTTAAAAATTTGCTGCCTTACTGGAAGTCAGTAATAGTCATATTAATACTTCTGGTTTTGCAGGCATGGTGTGATTTGTCGCTTCCTCAGTACACATCTGATATTATTGATGTGGGGATTCAGAACGGCGGTGTAGAGCATGTTATGCCGGAAGCGATTACACAGGATGAATATAAACTTGCTCAGATTTTTATGACAGATGAAGAGAAGACAATCTGGCAGGAAAGCTATGATTTAGACGGCGATATTTACAGACTCAATATTAAGAGCGAAAAAACTCTGTCGTCATATGATGAGAAGTTTATTCTTCCTCTTATTATAAATAATCAGATGACAGATGAAGAGAAGCAGCAGCTTATGATGCTCTCGGACGAAGGAATGCTGACAGATGAAACAGTAAATCAGATTCGGGAGAAAGCATCTGAGACTATTGATGCAATGGGCTCTTCTCTAGTCAGCTCTATGGGCGTTGCATACGCTGTAAAGCAGGACACAAACGCGGGACTTGATATGGATGCCATTCAGACGAGGTATCTTTGGGTGTCGGGCGCAAAAATGATAGCAATGGCATTGCTTGTTGCATTTACAACAGTTCTTGTAGGACTTTCAGCTTCGAGAGTCGCTGCCGGAATAGGACGTGATTTGCGCGGAAATGTATATAAAAATGTAATTAACTTTTCCAATGCGGAAATGGATAAATACTCAACGGCATCACTTATTACAAGAACAACTAACGATATACAGCAGGTACAGCTTGTCACTGTACTTATGCTGAGAATGGTGTTGTATGCTCCAATTCTTGGTATCGGGGGAATTTTTAAGGTTATGGAGACAGGCGCAGGAATGGAATGGGTAATTGCGCTTGCGGTTGTTTTGATTATAGGTGTTGTGCTGCTTCTTATGGCTATTGCAATGCCTAAATTCAAGCTTATGCAGAAGCTTGTTGATAATGTGAACCTTGTTTCAAGAGAAATTCTTACAGGCCTTTCGGTTATTCGTGCCTTTGGACGCGAAAAGAAAGAAGAGGAGCGATTTGACCAGGCTAACAGATCGCTGACAAAGACAATGATTTTCACTAACCGTGTAATGACATTTATGATGCCTACGATGACATTTATCATGTACGGGTTAAACGTATTGATTATCTGGGTTGCGTCTCACAAGATTGATGAGGGAAGTATGCAGGTTGGCGCAATGACAGCATTTATCACATATGCCATGCAGATTGTCATGTCATTTTTGATGCTCACTATGATGTCGATTATGCTTCCTAGAGCTGCTGTTTCTGCAAACAGAATTGAGGAGGTTCTTAAAGAAGTCCCTTCAATTAAAAATCCGGAAAATCCGGAGCGTCTTGAGGAGCATAATGGTGTAGTAACATTCAATCATGTGTCTTTCAGGTATCCTAACGCAAAGGCTAACGTACTTACAGATATAGATTTTGTGGCAAAGCCGGGACAGACTACTGCTATTGTGGGAAGCACCGGCTGCGGAAAATCAACTCTCATTAATCTCATTCCAAGACTTTATGATGTCACAGAGGGCTCAGTTATGGTAGACGGCCACAACGTAAAGAATATTGCTATGGAAGAGTTAAGAGATGAGATAGGTTATGTTCCGCAGAAGGGAGTGCTTTTCTCAGGAACTATTGCATCGAATTTGAGATATGGACGCGATGAGGCTACCGACGAAGAAATTGCTGAGGCAGCACGAATCGCTCAGGCGACAGAATTTATTGAAGGTAAGAGAGACCGCTATAACAGTCCTATCGCTCAGGGCGGCTCCAATGTGTCGGGAGGTCAGAAGCAGAGGCTTTCTATTGCGAGAGCCATTGCTAAAAATCCGAAAATCTATATTTTCGACGACAGCTTTTCTGCACTTGACTTAAAGACAGATGCCGCTCTTCGAAAGGAACTGGCTGGAAAGGTTAAGGACAGTACGGTTATTATAGTTGCGCAGAGAATAAGCACAATTCTTCATGCAGACCAGATACTTGTAATGGATGAGGGAAGAATTGTAGGAAAGGGTACTCATGAGGAGCTTATGAGCTCATGCGAGGTTTACCAGCAGATTGCGCGTTCACAGATGTCAGCAAAAGAGCTTGGAGAGGAGGCATAAGCTATGGAAGAAAAAAAGGATTTTAAAATGCCTCATAAAACAGGAGGAATGGGCAGACCGGGCGGACCCGGAGGAATTGGAGCGGCGCCGGAAAAGGCAAAGAACTTTAAGGGCTCAATTTCAAAGCTTACATTATATGTAGGAAAATTCAAAATCGGTATCATTGCAGTAATACTGTTTGCGGCAATTTCGACAGTGTTTAATGTTATCAGCCCGAAAATCCTCGGTAAGGCTACTACCGCGCTGTCTGAGGGGCTGATGAGAAAGATTCAGGGAACAGGAGGAATGGATTTCGGGTATATAGGAAAAATACTTGTAATTGTTCTTGTCCTTTATCTTATAAGCGTTATTTTCAGCTTTTGCCAGGGCTGGATTATGACCGGCATAACACAGAAGATATGTTACAGGCTGCGTAAAGAAATTTCAGAGAAAATAAACCGTATGCCTATGAAGTATTTTGAGAGCAGGACATTCGGAGAAGTTCTCTCAAGGATTACAAACGATGTTGATACGCTCGGACAGGGTTTAAATCAGAGTATTACAACTATTATCACTTCTGTTGCGACAATGGTTGGCGTGCTTATAATGATGCTCAGCATCTCTCCATTGATGACAATTATAGCGGCAGTAATTCTGCCAGTTTCAGCAGGATTGATTTCATTCGTTGTAAAGCGTTCACAGAAATACTTTAAGACGCAGCAGGAATATTTAGGACATATAAACGGTCAGGTAGAAGAAACCTACAGCGGTCATCTTGTTGTAAAAGCGTTTAACAAGGAAGAAGATATTGTAAAACAGTTCAACGAGACTAATGATATTTTGTATAAATCTGCATGGAAATCACAGTTTTTCTCTGGAATGATGCATCCGATTATGGCGTTTGTGGGAAATCTGGGATATGCCGGCGTTGCAATAAGCGGAGGTTTTCTTGCCATAAAAGGAAGTATTACTATCGGTGATATTCAGGCGTTTATTCAGTATGTGAAAAACTTTTCACAGCCTATAACACAGATTGCTCAGGTTATAAATCAGGTACAGTCTATGGCAGCCGCGTCAGAGAGAGTTTTTGAATTCCTGAATGAGGAGGAAGAGGAGCAGTATGCCAAAAATCCTGTTCACCTTGACCATATTCGCGGAGAAGTTGAGTTCAGGCATGTTCGTTTCGGGTACAGAGAGGACCAGACGATTATCAAGGATTTTTCTGCTAAGGTTAAGCCGGGCCAGAAGATTGCTATTGTCGGACCGACAGGCGCGGGAAAGACTACGATGGTCAAACTTCTCATGCGTTTCTATGATGTGGATTCAGGTGAAATTCTTCTTGACGGTCACAATATAAAAGATTTTAACAGAAGAGAATTGAGGGAAGCATTCGGAATGGTGCTTCAGGATACATGGCTGTATAAGGATACAATTATGGAAAATATCCGTTACGGACGTCTTGACGCGACTGACGAAGAGGTTATTGAAGCGGCGAAGGCGGCGCATGCAAATCACTTTATAGAGACGCTTCCGGGTGGTTATCAGATGGAGCTGAATGAGGATGCAAGCAATGTATCTCAGGGTCAGAAACAGCTTCTTACCATTGCAAGAGCAATCCTTGCTGATAATCCTGTGCTTATTCTTGACGAGGCGACCTCATCTGTCGATACGAGAACAGAGCAGCAGATACAGAAGGCTATGGATAACCTTATGGAAGGCAGAACCAGCTTTATCATTGCCCACAGGCTTTCTACAATTAAAGATGCTGATTTGATTCTTGTTATGAAGGACGGCGATATTGTGGAGCAGGGCAATCATGAAGAATTGCTCAAAAAAGGCGGTTTCTACGCTGACCTTTACAATTCTCAGTTTGAGGAAGCATCATAATATAATTTGATATAAAACTGAATATGTTCAGAAGTATATGCACTGTCGGAAAATAATTTCCGGCAGTGCATTTTTGAGTTTATGCTAACTTTACATTGTAATTTATTTGTAATATAATAAAAAACAAGTATAGCAGGTGCAGAGAGGGATGTTAATGAAAAGAGACAGGTATTCGCTTCGCTACGCGGCGGGAAGCTATTGGATAGTTGATTGCAGCGTTTCTGAAGAGGCATATATCGCTCCTGTTATGGTGAATGAGACAGGGGCGCATATGTGGAAGTGTTTTGCAATGGGGTATTCGGTTTCCGGAACGGCACAGGAGATAGCAGAATTGTACGGAATACAGTTTAACGAAGCATACGACGACACTGTTTTATTTGTGGAAGAGCTGAGGCGGCAGGGAGTGGATATATGAGGGTATTGATTGCAGGCGGTGCTGACACCGTTACTTCGGCGATAATTCAGAAGCTGAGCAAGGAGGGTGCGCGCATATATGCGCTTACAGGAGGACAGAAGCCTGAGAACAGGTATAAAAAGGTTTATGAGCAGTACAATTTTTCATATGAAAACAGCTGTATAAAAGAAATTTTTGAGAGTGTAAACCCTGATATTACGATATTTACTGGCGCGTTTGACAGTAATTTCAGGTGGGTGAGCGGATACAGTGAAGCTGTTCGTTTTGGCGCGGGACTGTATAACTGCCTTAACGCGTTTACATTAATGGGGCATGGACGTTTTCTGTTTCTGTCCTCGGATGAAGTTTATAATACAAACAGCGATGAATACAGGGAAATAATTCGTGAACAGAGACCTCTGGGCAGCGATAGGGCTGAAAGGTATGCAGGAGCGTATAAAGCCAACGCGCTGTTGAACGGCGAAAATTTGTGCGGTATGTGCAGGAAAACTACCGGGGCGGATGTAATTGCCCTGAGGATTGAGGAACTGACATTTGAGCCGAGGAATGCAGCAGAGGCTTTGGATTTGTGCAGCCGGATGTGTATAGATTTGCTCAATAAGAACGAAATAGTGCTAAGAGGCAGTGATTATTCGCCTGTTTATATCTCTGATATGACAGAGGCTCTTTACAGGGTTATGAATAAAGAAAGTTTCAAATTCGGTTTATACCGTCTGCGCTCAGAAAATACTGTTTCGCAGCAAGAGCTTGCCGGGCAGATTAAGGAGGCATTCGGAAAAAATCCCAATGAGAGACAAGCAATAATTAATAACAGTTTGCCCGATAGTGAAAATGAGCTGCATGAGCTGAATTCCGAGCTAGAGATAAAATTTTTTAAAAGTGCTAAAGAATGTGCCGCCTCAGTTATAGATACTATAAAATCGTCGCCTGAAAAGTTTGTTCAGGAGGGGATTTTGCAGGATAAGCTGTCGGCAAGGGTGAGGCGTTTTATAAAAAAAGCTTTTTTGGTTATGCTTCCGTTTATTGAGAATATAATTGTGTTTATACCATTTTTTATGCTTAACAACCGCACCACAGGAAGCGCTTATCTTGCAAGGCTGGACTGCTATCTTATATATGTGCTTATATTTGCGATAATATACGGGCAGCAGCAGGCTTTATTTTCGGCTATACTCTCGGTAGCGGGTTATTTTTTCAGACAGATGTATTCGAGAACAGGTTTTGAGATTATACTTGATTACAATACGTATGTCTGGATTGCACAGCTTGTTATTCTCGGTCTTAGCGTAGGTTATTTAAGAGACCAGCTTCATCTTTTAAAGGCTGATAAGGCTGATGAGGTAAGCTATCTTGACAGCAGGCTAAAGAATATTGAGGATATTAATATAATCAATACGAAGCTTAAGGACGAGCTGGAAACACAGGTTGTAAACCAGAGCGACAGTTTGGGAAGGATTTTTGAGATTACCTCGACGCTTGATATGGATGAGCCTGAGGAGGTTTTTTTCCATGCTGCGGAGGTGGTTTCAAAGCTTATGGACTGCCGGGAGGTTGCAATATACAATGTATCCAACAGAAGCTACGCAAGACTAATATCGGCAACCTCGCCGAATGCCAAAAAACTCGGCAACTCTATAGAATATACCAAATATACGGATATGTATAATTCGTTAAAGCATGGTGATGTATATATTAACAGAAAGCTTGAAAAGGATTATCCTCTTATGGCAGCAGCAATTATGTCGGGGGATGAGATAAGCTCTATAATAATGCTGTGGAATATCGCATGGGAGCAGATGAACCTTTCACAGTCAAACAGGCTGCGAGTTGTAAGCTATCTTATACAAAATGCGGTGTTGAGGGCAAATCGTTACATTGAGATGCTTGAAAACGAGCGATATATAGAGGGAACAAGAATGCTTGATTCACAGGCGTTTAAAACTCTGCTTGATGCGTATATGCGGGCGCGGAAAAAAGGGCTTGCGGACTGTTCTGTTATAAGGATTAATACTGAAGAAAAAGATTTAAAAGCTGTGAGTGTTGAGCTGCAAAAGCTTTTCAGAGCTTCGGATTATCTGGGGAGCCTCGGAGACGGCAATCTGTATGTGCTGCTTGCAAATACAAGCACGGAGGATGCGGGCTTTGTCACAAAAAGAATTGAGGAGGCAGGGTACTCATTTGATATGATGACAGACGATATAAGCGGAGGGGCATATGGATTGGAGTGATATTATTGCCGTTGTGCTGATTGTATGCTGTATACCTGTGGTCTTGCTTTTGTTTTATATATTATCAAAGGTTTTCAGAATTATTTTTTTTCACAAACAGGTTGATTTGGAAGATGTAATTTTCAGTAAGGCAAGAATAAAGCAGGTCGATAAAAGTAATATCGAACAGGAGCGGAATTTTGTTTCCATACAGGAGGCGGTTGCCATCAGCAATTACAAAAATCAGCGCGAGCTTATGATGAATGTGCTCAGAAAAGATATGAAACAGTCGCTTGGCTCCATTTCGTACGCTTTAAACAGCGATGACACAGAGACTTCACATTACGCGGCGGCGGCGTTAAGAGATGAGCTGGGGGATTTCAGAAGCAGCGTGCAGAAGCTTTATAATGAAATAAAGGACAGCGATGTGGTGCAGGCTGAAAAGTGCAGTGAGCTGATACAGACAATTTACGATATGGTCTGTCAGAAGGTTTTTTTGCCGACAGAGCAGAAACAGTACACTAAGATGCTCGATGAGCTTATGAGGATTATGCTTGAGCGCTGCAGCGGTGAGTTTAAACCGGAGTACTATGAGTGGATAGTGGGCTGTATGCTTGAAATCGGGGAGAATGTGAGTGCGGGAGAGTGGTGCGGGCTGGCTGATAAAAATTTATCCGGCATGCTTACTCCCTATAAATGTTATCTTCGATATTACTATGATACTGACAACGGAGAAAAATTTATACAGACGATAGAAAAGCTGAAAAATACAGATATTGTGATAGACAGCGATACACTTGAGATATTTAGAATGTTTGGATAGATTGGAGACATTTGTCTATGCCCGTTATAAATGCATTGCAGTCGCTGGGGATACTGATGCTTTATACAATACTGGTGCTGGCGGTTCCGGCGGCAGTTCTTGGCAGGAGAATATCAGGACGACGGCTGTGTGAAAAATTTTTGATTTGTATTATTGCAGGTAATTTCTATATAATTAATATTGTTTTTATACTGCAATTTATGCATATTTCTAATGGTTTTACTCTGTTTTTATCTACATTTGGCGTTGCTGCGGCATTTTTAATTGTGCGTGACCGTGTCCGTCTGAAGAGTAAGCTGACCGGGATATTGGATATTTTCGGGAGATTTTTGCGCAAGACTATGGGGCGGCGCACTTTTTCTGAGCTTTGCAGAAAAAATCTCGGAATAAAGTTTAAGAGCTTAATGTCACGTCTGGGCGCGTTTTTGCTTCAATACGGCTGGGAGCTTATATTTGCTTTTGTACTGTCATGTGTGATTTGTGTTGCCTACGGCTCAAACAGTGTGATAAATAACGGTTATACTGTGTCTGATATACCTGTGCACAATTATTGGATTAATGCTATGTCGGACAACGACCTGTTTGTGGCAGGTGTTTATCCCTATGGTTTTCACTGTATCATTTATTATATGCATGCAGTGTTCGGAATAGATACCTACGTACTTTTGCGGCTGTTTACAGTGACGAGCGCCCTGTATATACATCTTGCGTTATTTGCGTTCTGCCGCGGCGTATGTCGCTCTGTATATCCGGCTTATGCGGCGGTGTTTTTATTTGCGGCGGTAAATATGCTCAATAAGGAGTGTGTGATACGTTATGTCAACAATCTTCCGCAGGAATACGGCATGATTTTTATACTTCCGAGCATTTATTTTATTTTTGAATTTTTCAGGCATCAGAAAATATATCATGAAAAATTAAAGCTTTCGGATTTGCGCAAATATCCGGATGCCGCTATGGCAGCTGAGGACTTGGTGTATGCGGCAGTAAGTTTTTCGCTTACAATAGCGGTACATTTTTACGGAACAATGATTGCGGGACTGTTCTGCACAGGAGTTGTCGTTGGTTTCTGCGGCAGATTTTTCCGTCCGAGATATCTTGTAAAAATATTTGTGGCTTTTGTGCTGGGGGTGCTTTTGGGAGTACTTCCCATGGCGGCGGCGGTGCTTATGGGGAAGCCTATGCAGGGCTCTATTGGCTGGGGTCTGAGTGTTATTTCAGGCAGTGAGAGCGCCACGGGGAATAACACGATTGTAAATGAAGGAGAAAGCGGTCAGGATGAGCAGTTATCTCAGGGGACAGGAGATGAACAGCAATCAGATATTGACGGCCAGGGCGCTTCACAGGAAACGGACAAGACGCATGTGTCCGCGGTGATTAAGCGCATGCAGGGTGTTTTGACAAAGGCGTATAACTCTCTTTTGAGTGAAATTGAAGAGTGGGTATTTCCGTCTGACCCTGTATTTTATGTGTGGTTTATGCTGGTAAGCTGTGCGATATTAATATTTTTCGGTATTATATCTGGAATATGTTCAGATTATGATTACGGAGCCAGGCTTATAACAGCTGCGGTTTCAATAATTTTAATTCATGTTATGTTTATTGCTGACGTATTCGGACTGCCGATGCTTATGGACCAGAACAGAACACGTATCTATATGACATATTCAATGACTGTTCTTGTGGCTATGGATTTGGACTTACTTCCATATTTTGTGTCTCGTCTTATAAATGAAAAAAGATTTTATAATGTTGTGTCTCTGATTGTCTGCACAGTTGTGTGCGTAAGGGCGGTTGACATTTACGGCATCAGAGCGCCGATAATTTATCAGTCGTCTGAAATGCTCGAGACAAATGGCGCCGTTTATTGCCTGGGAAGGATTATAAAAGAAAATAAAGACAAGACATGGACTATACTCTCTGCGAATGATGAGCTGAGAATGGTTGATAATCACGGTTATCATTACGAGATACTTGAGCTTCTGAAAGAGATGAAGAGTTACCCTGAATCACGCATAACAATTCCTACAAAATATATATATGTGTACGTTGAAAAAATTCCCGTTGACTACACGGTCGAATATGAGGGCAGCGGTCAGAGAATTTCGAGGGAGGGAGCGGCTGAAACACTTCCGCAGTTTTCCGGGATTATATCTTACACCGGAAGGTACAGGTGGATTATAATGTCAAAAATGTATTACTGGGCGGAGGAGTTCAGAAAGCTGTTTCCTGAGGATATGAGCATATACTATGAGGACGAAGAGTTTATATGTTATAAGCTGGAACAGAACACATCTAACCTGTATAATCTGAATATAGATTTCGGATATAGAAATTAAAACCGGAACGGAGATTGGTATGGAAAACATAAATCTTTCTAAAAGGATATATTTTACAATCAGCAGTTTAATGCTTCTGGTTATTTTTATGTTTCAGTTTTCGGGAATAATTCGTAAAAAATACAACAGTTTTGATGAGAACAGGTATGAAAAGTCTGAAATGACCGGGCTGAACAGCAATGATGAATTTTCGGTAATTGCGAACGAAGATGACGTCATAAAGAGTGACAGCAGGTATATTGTATATATCGGCGATTTGGACAGCGAATGCGGCAATACAGTATATAAATGGTGCACCTACACAAAGCGTAATATTGTCGTGTACAGGTCTGTCAGAGATTTTCACAGATATAATGAAAAGTATCCTGATGCTGTTTTGCTTGATTCCGAATATGTCAATGTAAGAAAAGATGTTACAACGCTTTCCATGCTTACTGATTACGGAATAAATCTTGTTTTCTGCACGCTTCCGTCATATGATGATTTTGCGGCAAGTCCGTGGCTTTCACAGATATGTGGAATAAGTCCGGAGAGCAGTCAGATAACGGCTTCCGGTATAAAGCTGTATGACGGATTTCTGCTTGGAGGGGAGACATGGTATACAAAAGAAAACGACCCGGACGGAGAATTTCAGGATATGCAGCTTAAAATGCCGTGGTACAGGACAATGAGCGGAACAAAGACATATATGTCGGCAGTGCTTGACGACGTTTCAGGCGAGAAGATTGAGAATGAGGATCAGCCGGCAGTTATATGGAGAAAAAGTCTTGACCATGCATATGTTTTTTGTATAAACGGAGACTATATAAAAGATATTTCGGGCATCGGTATCCTCACCGCTATTATGTCGGAGGCATCGGATTACGAGCTATATCCTGTTGTTGACGCGCAGGTTGCTGTTGTAAAGGATTTTCCGGTGTTTGCGTTCGAACATGAGGATAAAGTTGATGAATATTATTCGCGGAGTACAAGCTCACTGCTTGAAAATGTTATATGGCCTGATATTTCCAATCTTGCCGAGACATCGGGCGCCAAGTTTACGTTTATGACGGCGCCACAGCTTAATTATTCCGATAATAATTTAGTATCGGTGCGAGAGCTTGATTATTTCTTCAGGCTGTTTGCGGAGATTGATGCTGAGGCAGGGCTTACAACTTCAAGAGATGACCTTACAACAGTAGAAGACAAGCTTGAAGCGGATTACAGTGTTTTTTCAAATTATCTGGAAAATTATAAGTTTTTGAGTATATCGGCAAAAAAAAGTGAGATTTCTGAGCTGGTGCAGTCTGAGAGCGATATTCTAGACAGTCTGAGAACAGTTGTGACGGATGCGGATGACCACAGAGGCACGGACTTGTTTTCTTATATTGATAACGATATTTTGGAGCTTGAAAGTGTACTGTCTGGCGACAAATATTCGTTTTATAGTGATTTCAGGGCGAAATGTTTTGATACTGCCCTGGCATACAAAAATATAGAGCTCAATATGAGCAATGTGTGTGAGCCGGATAAGTCGGAGATGCTCTGGGATGAAAATATAAAATTAAAGTCGACCGCGCTTATATCGTACATGAATAACAGCGGGGTTTACAGCAAATGCAGCGTCGCTGAGGCAGATAAGCGTGTGCGTGAGTTTCTGTCGGCAAATTATTCGTATGACGTTGAAGATTCTGAAATTACAGTAAATATTGACGGAAATTCGTCCGGCGTAAAATTTATCCTGAGAACAAGAAGCGGGGAGCTGACAGGAATATCAGGAGGAACTTATGCGGTGATAGAAAAGGGAGCTTATTTAATTACAGCCGACAGCAGTCAGCTTGTATTGACAGTTTCAGACAGAAATTAAAACGGAGAGCAGTATGAAAATATGTATGGTTGCCGAGGGTTGTTATCCATATGTGGTTGGCGGCGTTTCGGGTTGGATTAACAATTTAATTACGTCATTTCCAGAACATGAATTTATTATGCTGGCTGTTGTCTCGGACAGGAGTGTGAGAGGTAAATTTAAGTATACCCTTCCTGATAATCTGACGGAGGTATATGAGGTATATCTGAATGACGCAGAATGGATAAGCCATGCAAAGAAAAATTATAAAAAGGCAAGGCTGTCCGCCAAAAACCAGGCGGCGTTAAACTCACTGCTAATAGGGAAGGATACAGATTGGGAAACACTGACAATGCTTCTTCAAAACCAGAAGCTTTCGCTGGATGCTCTTCTTATGGGACCTGACTTTCTTGACGCGGCTGTAAAGAGCTATGAGATTAAAAACGGCGAGATTGTATTTTCTGATTTCTTATGGACCATGCGCTCTATGTATCTGCCTTTATTTCTGGCAATGCATTCTTATATACCAAAAGCTGACATATATCACTGTGTGGCAACCGGATATTCGGGAGTACTTGGAGCTATGGCAAAAATTATTTATCCGGATAGCCGTCTGCTGGTTTCCGAACACGGAATTTACACAAGAGAGCGAGAGGAGGAGGTGATAAAGGCACAGTGGATAGCCGGAATTTACAAGGATATATGGATAGAACAGTTTAAGAAAATGTCTCTGTTTGCTTATCACCAGGCGGACAAGGTGACATCTCTGTATGAGAGGGCAAGGCAGCTGCAGATAGAGCTTGGATGTGCTGAAGATAAAACAGTTGTAACACCCAATGGAATAGACCCGTTAAAGTTTGCCGATGTTCCGATGAAGCAGGAGGATGATGAGTATATCAATATAGGAGCTATTCTCAGGGTTACTCCTATTAAAGATGTAAAAACAATGATTATGGCGTTTGGCTATGCCAAAAACAATAATCCCAAGCTTAAACTGTGGATTATGGGGCCTGTTGATGAGGATGAGGAGTATGCCAAGGAATGCTTTGAACTTGTAAGAGACATGCAGATAAAAGATGTTATTTTTACAGGAAGGATAAATACTTCTGAATATATAGGCAAAATGGATTTTACAATACTTACAAGCATAAGCGAGGGTCAGCCGCTCACGATTTTGGAGAGCTTTGCGGTGCGAAAGCCTGTTATTGCGACAGATGTGGGAAACTGCCGGGGGCTGATTTACGGGGAGACAGATACCTACGGAAAAGCCGGAGTGCTTACTCATATTATGAATGTCGAGGAGATAAAGGATGCTATTTTATTGCTTGCCGATAATGAACAGAAGAGAATTGAGTACGGGAACAACGGATATAAGAGGTTAATACGAAAATATACGCTTGTGGATATGAAGAATACATATGAAGGAATTTATATGCAGTTGTCAGAAAAAATGAAAAGCAGGAGGTGATATAATGGCAGGGGTGGGAATACGTTTAAATAAATTCTTCGGAAAGAATTCCGTTACGGGGTATCTTGCGGGGTCGGGATACAGTATTATAACAACGGTTGCGCCCATGCTTCTGGTTATTGCCGATATTCTGCTTATGCAGAAGACCTTGGGCTATTCGTCGGCATTATATACAAACCGTCAGCTTTTTCAGGCGACTATCTTGTATGTATTTGTATTCAGTCTCATAGCTTCGGCGCCGCTTAACGCAGTGCTTTCAAGATATGTGTCTGATGTTATTTTTAATGAGACTTATGACGATATAATGGCGGCTTTTCACTACGGCTTGAGAGTAAGTCTTATAATAGACGCGGTAATGGTGATACCGTTCAGCTTACATGAGTATTTTGCCGGAGGAGTTGACATTGTATACATTTTAACATCAGTGTGTTGTTTTGCGGCTCTGTCGCTTGTTTTTTATACAATGCTTTACCTGTCTCTCTGCAAAGACTACGGGAAGATATCGATGTTTTATTTTTTGGGTATGGCTGTTACGTTTATTGCTGCATGGGTTTTTGTTAAAAAGCTAGGCATGGAGGTCACGTTTTCCATGCTTCTGGCAATGACGATAGGCTTTCTGATTATTGCGTCTCTTGGGTATGCTCTTTTAAATCAGTATTTTACAAAGAACAGCCGGAATTACAGAGACGTAGGACATTATATCAGAAGATACTGGAAATTGATACTTGCTAATACATTATATACTCTTGGGCTTTTTATCCATAATTTTGTATTCTGGACATCAGGGCTTCGCAGTACGGTTGTAAATTCATTTGTTTATGCCGAAACTTATGATTTTGCTTCATGCATTGCGATGTTTACAAATATCTCGGCAAGCGTTATATTTATAGCAATTACAGAGATGCATTTTAACGGGCGTTACAGGCAGTATTCAGAGGCGGTTATAGGAGGTCGTCTTTCCGATATACGAAAGACCAAGACGAGAATGTTCAGACTGCTTGCACAGGAAATTATGGACCTGGCGAGAGTACAGTTTATTATTTCAACCGTGATGTTTTTAATATGTCTTATTGTTCTTGGAAGACTTGGATATTCGGGAACTGTAATTCAACTGTATCCTTGTCTTGCGGCAGGGTATTTTATATTATATTTAATGTATTCTGCTTTTTTGTTCCTGTATTTTTTTAATGATTTGAATGGAGCAGTCTGTACAGGACTGATTTTCTTTTTTGGAACATTAGCAGGAAGTATAGTGAGCAAGCATTTTGATACGCTGTGGTATGGAATCGGGCTGGCATTTGGAGCGTTTGCAGGCTGGACATACGCGTATTTCCGGCTTCAGTGGCTTGAGGAGCACATGCATATTCATATTTTCTGCAACGGCACAATTTTAAAACAGTCTAAAGGAAAACGTCCGTCCGCAAGGGTTTATACTAAGAGGGATGACGCAGAAAAGAGTAAAAATTTTGTGCGGAAAGGGGAGGTATAATGGAAGCATATGTGTTGAGAATTATAATAGTTGTATTAGGAATCTTGCTCTTGATTGTTACGTTTTCTAATTATATTAAAAAAAATCTTACCGAGAAAGCGACTCTGATGTGGGGATTTCTGGCAGTTATGATTATTTTGTCCGGTGCCGTTCCGGCGCTTTCGGGCTGGAGCAGCAAAGTCAGTGATACGGATTTTATAGCTCCGTTTATAATTTTAATAATTGCGGTTTGTTTTATTTTCTACACCACAAAGGAGATTTCGATTTTGAGAAGAAAAAATCAGGAGCTTGCAATGCACGTCTCTCTTCTGAATCAGGAAAATGAAAGGATTCTTCTTGAGTTGACGGTGTTGACGGGGAAAGATAAGACACAGTTATGAAAAAAAAGATATTATTTGTAATTAACACGCTGGGGAGAGCGGGAGCGGAGACAGCGATGCTTGCTCTTATGAATAAATTAAATCCTCAGAAGTATGATATATCTTTGTATGTTATGCTTAACCAGGGGGAGCTTGTGCATGAACTTCCGCCGTATGTAAGGCTTTTAAATAAAAGTTTCTGCGATGTGTCAGTGCTGTCTAAAGAGGGAAAGAGAAAGCTTTACCGCTGTATTATTAAAAAGCTGTTTTCGCATGGCTCGGTTTTTAAAAATTTTTTTTATATGCTCGCAAACGCGGTTTCAATAATTAAAAGCGGCGGAAGGCTTATGGCTGACAAGCTTTTATGGAGAGCGGTATCGGACGGAAGCGAGCGGTTTAAAACTGAGTATGACGCTGCTATTGCGTATATTGAAGGTGCATCGGCTTATTATGTTCATGACCATGTGAAGGCAGCTAAAAAGTGCGGATTTATTCATATAGATTACAGTCAGGCAGGATATACAAGAGCGCTGGACAAAGACTGTTATCTCGATTTTGACAAAATTTTTGCCGTATCTGACGAGGTCAGACACAGTTTTCTTTCAGTATATAAAAATTTGGGTGAAAAAACAAAAGTATTTCACAATATTGTAGATGATGAAAAAATTAAAAAAATGGCTGAAGAAAGTATCAGTGAAATGAAATCAGACGGCTCGGCAAAGCTTTTGACGGTCGGAAGGCTGACGTATCAAAAAGGTTTTGATGTGGCGGTAAAAGCGTTAAAAATTCTTATAGGGCGCGGATATGAAGTTCACTGGTATGTTCTGGGGGACGGTCCCGAGTATGACGCACTCACCGCGCAGGCAAAAAGGGAAAAAGTGTCAGAATATTTTCATTTATTAGGGGCTAAAAATAATCCTTATCCCTATTACAGAAAAGCGGATATTTATGTGCATGCAACGAGATTTGAGGGGAAGAGTATCGCGCTTGCGGAGGCTCAGATTTTGGGATGCGCTATTGTTGCCTCTGACTGCAGCGGTAACAGGGAGCAGATTGACAGCGGTGAGAACGGTATTCTGTGTGAGTTTTCGCCTGAAGGCATTGCAGATGCGGTAGAAAATTTAATTTTACATCCAAAGCTTGCAGAAAAATATGCTCAGGCTGCCGCAAAAAGAAAAATTAATCATTTAGAAGAACTACAATATATTTACGAGCTGATGAGGTGATGGGGTTGAAAGAGGTGTTGATTATTATTCCGGCATATAATGAGGAAAAAAATATTAATAAGGTGCTGGATAAGCTGGAGGAGCCGGAGATTTCGAATATTGCGGATATTTTGGTTATGAATGATGCGTCTTCCGACAATACGAACTGGATGGTAAAGGACCGTCATCATGCTGTTGTCACGCATGTGTTTAATCTTGGTTACGGCAGCGCGCTTCAGCTTGGCTATAAATATGCAATAAGGTGCAATTACAGGTATGTAATCCAAATGGACGCGGACGGTCAGCATGATGCGTGCAATGTACCTGAGATTTATAAGGCTTTAAAGACTGTTTATAACGGAACATATCCTGATATTGTTTTGGGCTCGCGTTTCCTGGAGGGCAGTACGCCGTACAAAACATCATTTTTGAAAGGCATAGCATACGCTATTTTCAGAAAGATTATTTATATGGCTACGGGAAGAAAGATAATGGATCCTACAACAGGGCTTCAGGGATTAAGCCGGCGAGCCGTACTGTATTATTCCAAATACAGTAATTTTGATGAGCGATACCCCGATGCGAACATGATTACGGGAATGATTTTAAAAGGTTATAATGTTGTGGAAATTCCTGCTGTAATGCATATGAGGGAGCATGGTAAAAGTATGCATTCGGGACTTAGGCCTGTGGGGTATATGTTTCATATGTTTTTAAGTATCGTAGGCGTAATCGTGCGCCAGCAAAGTGAGAAAAGACGTGCAAAAAAGGAGAGGGGTGGAGCTAATGATGAGAGATAAAGTATTAGAAAAGTATGGTGTAAGTTTTGGGGAAGTTGATTTAGAGCCTTCAAGGGGCTGGTACAGCATTTTTCCTTTCAAGCTTCCGCAGAAAATTAATTTTAAAGAGTTAAATTGCAGCCTTAAAGATAATGAGAGTATTGTGCTTGTAAGAATAAACATAGGAAATTATAAGGACAGAGCGCTTGACATGGATGCATTGAGACAGATATGTTATATTCTTGATTTCTTCATGACCCACGACAGGGAAATGATTCTCAGGTTTGTATATGATGACGAGGGAAAAGGGCTTCAGAACGAACCGGACAATATTGAGCAGATACAGGAGCACATGAGGCAGATTGGAAGTAACCTCATTCGGTTTTCACAAGAGATTCTGACTATACAGGGGATTTTTGTCGGAAGCTGGGGAGAGATGCATAGCTCGCGATATCTTGACCCGGAAAGCATTAAAAAATTGATGTTTACGCTTTATGAGGCGACACGGGGACAAATAAGGCTTGCGGTAAGGAAGCCTGCTCAGAGGGAAATTCTGGAGGAGCTGAATTGCCCGAAAATTATGAGACTGACAGGCTTTTATAATGATGCTCTTATGGCATCGGATACGGATTATGGTACATTTGAAGAAGACGAGGAAAAACGAGAGGCTCAGAGGGATTATATCGCAGACTGCTGTCGTCAGCTTGTTGAAATAGGAATGATGTGCGGAGGAGAGGCTGTAAATGATAATATTTTAAATGACGGTGAAAATGCAGCACAATATCTCAGACGACTCAATGTTACATATCTTAACAGTCAGTATGACAGCGCTGTGCTTGATAAGTGGAAAAAGACCGGAGTATACGATGAAATAGGCGAACATCTGGGATATCGTATTGAGCTTGAGAGTGTTAAATCGGGGCTGAAAGAACTGCTTATGGGCAGGGTTAAGATCACACTTAAAAATACGGGGTATGCGGCGCTTTATGAGCCGGTTGTTATGGCGCTTCACAGGGAAGACAAAAGGGTTTGCGCTGGAAGAAGAACAAAAATGCAGCTTGGGTTGGGCCCTGGTGAATCGTGCACTTTTTCATTTGAGAGAAAAAAGCTGTCGGGAGGCGGTGAAATCTTTCTTGAGAGAATGCGTGACTCAAAACGCATACAGATTAGAGAGGTATGATATTTGATTTGAAAAACACTCTGCAGCTTGGTGTATAGCTGTATGCTCAAAGAGAACTCATAAGCATGGTTTTGGTTATGAGTTCTCTTTGAAGTGCTGTGCTAAAGCTGTAACTTAACTTTTTCATCTGAAAATCGATTGTCATATAGGGCAGAAAAAATGTCACATAATCAAATTTGACAGAAAGTATTCTATCTTTTTTCCATCATTATATCCCTTTTTATAAAGATTCTGTAAAGACATCCTGTCTTTTTTCAGCGTATCGACACCACAGGTATCATCAGGTGCAATGATAAGTACTTTTCCTTGTTTAGCATATTCCTTTGCCAACGCTATACTCTCATTATAGCGCTGTGCTCTCTGGCACAGTTTTTTTGCAGCAGCAGGATACTTTTTTCGAATACAAGCTGCTATTTTTTCATCTTTCGCAGAGTTACGTACCACATCCTGCGGCTTAGTCAATATAACCACAACACGCTCGCATCCAAGCTGAAATGCTCTTTTGAAAGGAACAGGGTCGCTAAGCGCACCATCATAGTACAAAGTTCCCTGCACCTCATATGGTTTGCATACAAAAGGGATAGCGGAAGACGCTTTTAAAATATTGTAGTTATCCTGATGTAGATCTGTTTTATCGAAATATTTTACCTGCCCGGATTCTGCATTTGTTGCTACGACATAAAATTCCATAGTGTTATCGCGCAGAGCAGGATAATCCAACGGGTTTTCTCCATTCGAGTTGCTGAGCGTGCCGTAAACATAATCCATATCTATAAAATTTTTCTTCCTGATAAAATTGCCAAGCCCCATATACTGTTTTCGAAATGCGTAATCCGTATAAAACAGGTAATTGCGGCCTCTTTGCCCGGCAGCATAAGATGCCAGGTTTGCACTTCCAGCAGACACACCAATTCCCAAATCAAATTGTATACCTTGATCAATACAGTAATCTAAGACACCAGCGGCATAAATTCCTCTAAGTCCTCCACCCACATCTACAATTCCTATTTTCATTTTATATGTAAGGCTGCAAAGCAGCAGACAAAACATTTTCGTATTGTCTGTCACCCTTGACTGAAAGCGCAGCCATATCTCCTTTCCGGCTATTCAGCCTGTTTTGTCCATGCAACAGCACTGCTTGCGCTTGAATTAGATTCAACTAATCTCTCGTGAAAATTTTCAATCATTGACTCAAGTGTAATATTTTCCATTGTTTCCCGGATTGCATCTTCAATTTTTTGGTAAGGCGCCTGTAATACCAAATGTATATTTTGCGCTACAGGACATTTTCGGTCTTCACAAGGATGAATTCCAATCAGGGAAGAAAGACCATCAGGTTCAAGTGCCTGATAGATCATATACAAGGTAATATCAGAAGGTGATTTGCATAACTCTGCCCCGCCTGTGCCACGGGCAACTGTAATGATTTCAGCTTTTTTTAACGCACTGAATACGTTGCGAATCACCACCGGATTG
>CASFUI010000104.1 GCA_949297565.1 uncultured Eubacteriales bacterium | reverse complement strand
GTCTTTCAAGGTCTGCCGGCGGTCACCGCCGTAAAATGTGCCGAGTGTTCGAGACCTTCCACTCGTAAAACAAAACTTCGATTTTTACCTATTTATATAGGTTTATGATTGATTATTGAGCCATGAAAGCAACGTGTTTTCAGGCTCTTTCTTTTTATTGTGATTTATCATCATATATGCAGTTTGGTACTTTTTTGGTACTGTAAACACAGAAAAAGAGCCCTTATAGTAAGAGCTCTCATTTAGTGGGATATGGGAGAGTTGCACTCCCGGCATATAGCGCTTATGTCAATTTCCTTACTCATCATCTAGGACATATCCCAAGCGCGCCGCCGTCTATTCTATGAGCGATGATCATGTAGTTCATAATATTTAGTACCTCTACTTTCCATTTCAGTTCCACATTGTGACAAATTGTTTGTTTCCCTTCCACAGTAATTGAGGATATGAGCTCTACAAGAAGTAAGGAAAATAACATCATTTCCATACTCAGGATACCAATTTTTTTATTCTTTGTCAAAATACATTCGCTATTTTCTCCATTTCCTCCGCCTTTGTATCCGGCAAAACGTGACTGTACAGATCCATTGTCATAGCAAGGGAACTATGCCCGAGAATCGTCTTTAACACCTGCGGTTGCATCCCCGCCTCTATTGCTCTGGTGGCAAATGTATGCCGGAACACATGGGAAGTGATCCTCGGGAAGTCATAGCCTGCTGCCCTGATTCGTTTTATAGTCCGGTCTATTTCTGCCTGTATTCTTTCCCTGCTCAGTGCCTCCCCTCTCTCATTGCAGAAAATGTACTGATTCATATTAACGACCTTAAAGCCCCAGTAATTCCGCTGAGCCTCTATATGTTCCGATACGGCAGCAGTCAGCGGAATATCCCTTGTAGAAGTTCGTGTTTTCGGTGTGTCCTCGATATACCCGTGATGCTCAATATATTTCAGTGTGCGCCTGACGTGTATAACGTTTGCTTTTCGGTCTATATCTGGATATTTAAGCCCCTGCATCTCTCCTTTTCTCATGCCGGTACGGAGCATAACCTCAAAGAAGTGATATAAATAGCTTTCCTTCGCATATTCCATGAATAACGCCTGCTGCTCTCTTGTCATGGCCTGCCGCGTTTTCTTCTCCGTCTGACGTGGTAACTCTGCTAATTTCACCGGATTCCGTTCAATTAGACCATTCCGCTCCGCCTGCTTAAAACAGCCGTTCAGCACAGCAGATACAATTTTGATACTTGAAAGTGCATACCCCTCTTTTACCAGATCATTGTATAATTTCTGAATATGCTCGCCTCGTATATCATTTAAGTTTCTGCTGCCGAGTCTGCTCTTAATGACACTCTGATAATATTTTTCATAGCTGGTATATGTTCCGATCTTCACCCGATTCTTTTTATATTCCTCCAGCCATGTTTTATACCATTCGTCCAATGTGAGCTTTTCTTTTGCCACATACAGCCCATGCTCCAGCTTATATTTAAGCTCTGTCATGGCTTTCTGCGTCTCTGTGACCGTTTTCCCATGCACAAGGTATCTTTTCCCCTGATACATGAAACGCCCTTCAAAATCCTCATAGCGCTGTCTTATTCCTTTTGGGAGCTTTCTCCCTCGCTTATCAACTGCCATGTCTGCTCCTTTCTCTGCCGTCTGAACGTCAGTTCGCATATTGCAATAGGGCCACATGACAGTATATAATCATGTTGACCCTTTATCGTGTGTATTGGGTTATTTCTGTTTCGCCTCGTGGTGTTGCCGCACCGCGGGGCTTTTAATTGCTCAGGCTTTCAAAGATCAGTGCCAGAGCATACCTGAAGCCACTCTCGAAGCCCTGTGCTTGTCCGTAGCTTGTACCGAGACAGACCAGATCAGACCATTCATCCTCT
>CASFUI010000103.1 GCA_949297565.1 uncultured Eubacteriales bacterium | reverse complement strand
GCATATTCTCAAATTTATGCTGTTCTTTTCCAGACATAGACTGCTAAGTAAGGCGGCATGTTATTATGTGCCTGACTTCCCCCAGACTGCGTTGTTGTAGCTGTCGTACTTCCAATCGAAACTCCATTACTCCCCCCAAACGCTCCAGTCATATTTGAAGCTTCTGATGTTGTTGTGAAACTTACAGAATGCGTATGAGACGGTATTTCATTGATTGTTAGCTTATGAGTTGCTTCTCCTCCTGTTGCCCCCGCTTTATAAGTTGTTCCGGCAGCAAGCAAAAATGTATCTTTAATCTGCGCCCATGTCCCAAATCCGAATAAAGTGCTTGGGTTAGTTGAAACCGTTGAAATATATATACTGCCGACAGGGTAAATTTTCTTCATAATATTTGTTACGAGATTTGTTACGCCTGTACCTCTCATAGTACCATTAACACTAAAATCTTCAGCTACATCAAGGCTAGACTCCATATGACATTCATCTGTAATCCAAACATGGTTAAGGTTACCCCCAAATCCTTCAGCTACTTCATCAAGATTCCCTATGACAACTCCTGAACACTTCTCATAATCTGCTACTTCCCCAATATTTACGATATTAACACCATAGTTAATACCATCAAGAAGGTATTTTATATAACTATGAGTATGACTGCTCGCCGCCTTAGCGTTTAAAGCTGTCGTAATGGCATTCTGTGTCATAGTACCATCTGTCTTCGAGCCTGTTGCCGTGTATAATTTTGTAGTCCCTGAATAAGCTACCGTTCCTGTCGAGTACGTTGTATTTGTCGGTACTTGCCATGTCCCGTCACCGCGTAAATACTTTGCCTGTGCTCCCGCCGCAGGAGCAGGAACAAGACCTGCTTTACCTGCTGCCGATGCTGTTGCACCTTTCATGTTTGAATAAGTTGTATCTGTAAATTTAGCATCTGCAGGAACAGCAGCCTTCACAGAAGTATTTACCCAAGTACCCCAGACTCCGTTTTGCATGATGCGTTCATATCTATCACTATTATTTCCTGATACATTATTATCTGTTGCAAACCTATATAAAATTTGTCTCACATACATTGTGCTGTATGCTATAACTAAACCATACCACCAATCAACTAACTCAGATGGTGAATTATCTGCACCACGTCCCATATACCAACCATTTGCTGTTGCCAAATTCCAGTCTGTGATAGTTGTACATTTGTCTGCCAGAGAGACTGTGATTTTATCGTTATTTGCATCGGGAGTAAGTGTTATATTCCTGCCGGCTGCAAAAGTCAATGTGTCTGTCTTACTGTCCGCTGCAATCGTCGTATTTCCTACTGCGACATTTGAAAAAGCATTCTGATTAACTTCTGCATTTGCCGGAGCATGTGCAGAGGCAGCATGTGTTTTTGCAGCGTTCCAGTTTGATTTGTCTGTTGAAGTCACATGAATTACTGAATTGTTTATGTGAGTGTCTAACTCTGCCTGATTCGCTTTTTTTCCGATTGCAGCATCAAGAGCTTCAACAACACTCTCATTTTCCTCTATCGCGTCAGCAACTTCTTTTAATGTATCAAGCGTTTCAGGCGCTCCCCCTATTAGCTCGGCAATTTTGTTATCTGTATAACCTGTTGCCTGCTGATATGTAGCGTCAGCATAATCTTTTGCATTATTTAAAGAATTATTCCACGTCTCTTTTTCTGTGTCAGTAACAAATCTATGCGTAGTGTCTTGTGTTATTGTATCCGCGGCGTGCGTCTCCGGATGCACATATTTATTTGCCCCTTCTTCTATGCCAGCTAATTTATTTTTCTCATCTGTAGTGTAATCGTTTTCCGATAATCCTTTGCCTTCAATCTTATCAACCTTATTTTTGCTTAAATATACCTCATTGTTGTATAAATCACCACACACATTATTAAATAAATCTGCATGAGCTTTATCATAAGTCTCAAACTTCCTTATATCCGTTATAAATTTATCTCCAGTTTCTTCAAAGAACGCCATATATGCCTCCCTCCTTTAAAAAATATCATCAACCGAAAATGTCATTTCCATATCGCTGTCTTTTCCCTTTTCTGTGAAATTCTTTATACATACAATGTCTCCATTTTCGTCATATAATCCAACTTCACTAATGTATTGTCCTCCAAGTTCGGATTCTGTTAAGGTACACTCATATCTGCATGTCGTATTATTAATGAATTCATATTTATCTACAGCCTTCCGATACAATTCATTTTTCAAATCTTCTTGCGTTTCCTCAGGCTTAATTACCTCTCCCTCTTCCGTTACACCACCTGAGCCAAACGCCATGCCAACAATGCGCGGGAGAACGATAGCCCCTGCTCTTGCCTTAACCATATTTTCCCTTGATTTTTTTGTTATTATATAATTTTCACTCATTATAGATCCTCCGTTTTAATCATTGCATTTAACTCTCTGCTTCCGTCGAGTGAGACTTCTCCATTCAGATACCACAAATTTTTTCGTATTATCACTGTCGCAGAATTTGATATTTTTTCGTGTATAAAAAAACGCAGCTTTGACGCTGAATAGACACCGTTAAATAAGCTGCATTTAATATAAAAAATTATATTATGAATTTTAAAATTTGAATAATTCTTAATATATATCTGCACTCTGTCATCAATAGAGTATGTCGTATGAGACTGCTTTAATTTGTCTAAAACGGCATGTACTTCTTTAGAGTCAAGCGTTCCTTCTCCTGCAAAAAACACTTTGAAAATATTCGGGTGCGCAGGGTTAAAATTATAAACTCCT
>CASFUI010000102.1 GCA_949297565.1 uncultured Eubacteriales bacterium | reverse complement strand
TGACATCTATCGTATTCTCAAGGAACAGGATAAAACCGCAATTCTTGTCACGCACGATATATCTGAGGCCATTGCTATGGGAGACCGAGTTATCATATTGAGTGCCCGTCCCGGACATATAAATAAAATTATTGACATTAACTTTGACTCTCTAAAAGAAGCACGTACACCTTTCCGCGCAAGGAGTTCGCCCGAATTTCCCGACTATTTCAACATGATATGGAAGGAGCTGGTACAATGAGTGAACAGCAAAAAATTTACCTCAAAAAACAGAAACGCTATAAAACCACAGTTACTATTTTAAGATTTCTGCTGTTTGCAGGCTTTCTTATTCTGTGGGAAGCCGCCGCCAGACTGGGTTGGATTGAAGCGTTTATCTTCAGCTCTCCTACAAGAATCGCAAAATGCTTTTATAAAATGGTTATAGACGGAAGTATATTTAAACACACCGCCATAACGCTGGGCGAGACTTTTTTAAGCTTTGGAATTATTATTGTATTCGGTATAGGAGCCGCGCTCCTGCTGTGGCTGTACACCCCTCTGTCAGATGTACTTGAGCCCTATCTGGTTGTTCTCAACAGCCTTCCGAAATCAGCGCTCGCACCAATGCTTATCGTCTGGCTCGGAAACAACGCAAAGGCTATTATTGTAACGGCAGTTTCGGTAGCTATATTCGGAACTGTCTTAAATATTTATACCAGCTTTGCAGACACCGACCCCGATAAAATAAAACTTATGAAAACTTTCGGCGGAAACCGTTTTCAAATCCTCATGAAGCTCGTCCTGCCGGCGTCGCTTAACACTATAATAAGCAACATGAAAGTAAACATCGGTCTGTGCCTTGTCGGGGTAATTATCGGTGAATTTCTTGCCGCAAGAGCCGGTCTCGGCTATCTTATTATTTATAACAGCCAGATATTCTCTATGGACCCAATTGCGATGTCTATTATTATACTTTGCATAATATCAATAATTCTGTTTAAAATTATTGACCTTCTCCAAAAGATTGCAAAAAAACTCTCATGACTTTTAATAACAAAATCAGTCATATCTGCGCCATATATCAGCCGGATAATTCTCACATCGGAATTATCCGGCATTTTGCGCGCATTCTAAATTTTTGCTTGACTTTATATATTATAAATATTATTATAATTCTATACTACTCAAATAAATAAATGTCTGTTATATTTTATCTATTACTTTTAATAAAGGAACGGTTATTTTATGATTTCACTGATGCTCAAGGACACGCGTACTTTTATGTCAAACCTGCTGATCAAAGATACATTTGACCGCATGCTTTTATCTGAGGCTGTAATTTCAACAGCACATACATATACAATTAACGGCGAGATAAATAAAAGTTTTTTTTCTGAGGAGGAACTCTCACAGCTTTCCAGCACAACATATGCCGAGTGGCTGTCTGTCAAGCCCTTCTGCTACAGCCTTATCAGAGGAAGCAAGGTGCCCACAGGCATGAAGATAATTTTTCTCCTTCCGGATACATATGTGAGCGATGTTCTCTCCGGCGCGGACACAATTTTAACCGAAAGCGACATTAACGGTCTGTTTCTGAATATACGTTATTCGGACGGTAATGTCACTGTCGTCACAGGAACTTCACTCAGGTCGTTTTATCTCGACAAGTCGGTTGAACATGCTTTTGACAAATACGTCCGTCTCTTTTTTGAACAGTCGGGCATAGCTTTTGAAGAACAATAACAGATTTCATAGAATTTTTAGAAATACGCCAACCGCCTTTTTATGCATGTTTTCACACATTTTATTAGCACTCATTATAAACGAGTGCTAATTTTCTCTTGACTTTCCTCTTTTGCTGTATTAAATTACATCTTAGATTTATTTAAGAACACCTATTTAATATGAATATATGATTGGAGGATGACTTTTATTATGGCAAATGAACATGGAAACTTATCTATTAACAGTCAGAATATTTTCCCTATTATAAAAAAATGGATGTATTCCGACCATGATATTTTTTACAGAGAGTTGATTTCAAACGGATGCGACGCTATTACCAAGCTGAAAAAACTTTCTATGATAGGCGAATATGAAGCGCCTGACGATATTGACTATAAGATTGATATAAAGGTAAGTCCTAAGAACAAAACCATTAAGATTATTGATAACGGTATGGGCATGACACGCGACGAGGTTAATGAGTATATTAACCAGATTGCTTTCTCGGGCGCTGAGGCTTTCCTTGAGAAATATAAGGATAAGGCTAACGAGGACCAGATTATCGGTCATTTCGGTCTCGGCTTCTACTCTGCGTTTATGGTTGCAGATAAGGTAACTATCGACACGCTCTCTTTCCAGAAAGACGCCAAGGCTGTCCACTGGGAATGTGACGGCGGCACTCAGTACGATATGAGCGACTCTGACAAGACAGATGTCGGAACTGTAATAACACTCTATCTCAACGAGGACAGCTATGAATTTGCAAACGAGTATAAGGCAAGGGAAGTTATCGGAAAGTACTGCTCTTTCATGCCGGTTCCTATCTATTTAAGCAATGAGGACGAAGAGCCTAAAACTGAAGAAATCCCGGAAGATGAAGTCACAGAAAAAGATACCGTCTTAGATACCTTTATCAAAGAGGCTGAGACCGAGGAAGTTGAGAAAGAGGACGGCACAAAGGAGACAGTAGAAAAAACTCCTGCCGTTAAAATGGCTAAGATTGTAAAACGTCCTGTTGCGCTGAACGATATTCATCCGCTCTGGACAAAACATCCAAATGAATGTACCGATGAGGAATACAAGGAATTTTACCGCAATGTATTCCACGACTTTAAGGAGCCTTTATTCTGGATTCACCTCAACATGGATTATCCTTTTAACCTTAAGGGTATTTTATATTTCCCTAAGATTAATACAGAGTACGAATCAATAGAAGGCACTATCAAGCTTTACAACAATCAGGTATTTGTGGCAGACAACATAAAGGAAGTTATCCCTGAATTTCTCCTTCTTCTCAAGGGTGTAATCGACTGTCCTGACCTTCCGCTCAATGTCTCAAGAAGCGCTCTTCAGAATGACGGATTTGTAAAGAAAATTTCTGAGTACATCACCAAAAAGGTCGGAGATAAACTCTCAGGCATGTACAAGACAGATAAGGAATCTTACGAAAAATATTGGGATGACATCAATCCATTTATAAAATTCGGATGCTTAAAGGATGAAAAATTTGCCGAAAAAATGAATGACTATATTATATTCAAAAATATTCACGGCAAATATCTCACTCTCAAGGAATGTCTCGAAGAAAACAAGGAGCATCATGAGAACACTGTATTTTACGTTACGGACGAGACCGAGCAAAGTCAGTATATCAATATGTTTAAGGAAGCCGGCATAGACGCTGTTTTACTCACACACAATATTGACCAGCCATTTATCACTCACCTCGAGTCCAAGAATGAAAATGTTAAATTTGCGAGAATTGACGCTGATTTGTCCGACAGCTTCAAGGAGGAGACAAATGAGGATGAGCTCAAGGAAATATCCGAGAAGCTCACTGAAACCTTTAAGTCGGCTTTAAAGAAGGATAACCTCAATGTCAAGGTTGAGAAACTTAAAAATGCTTCTATATCCGCAATGATTACATTGTCTGAACAGGACAGACGTATGCAGGATATGATGAAGATGTACAACATGTATGGCATGGACCCTTCTATGTTCGGTCAGAACGGACAGACGCTTGTACTGAACGCTAACAATGAACTTGTAAAATATATTTCCGAACACAGTGACGGAGAGAACACAGCTCTTTTCTGCGAACAGCTCTATGACCTTGCGCTGCTTAGCCATGCACCGCTCACACCTGAGCAGATGACAAACTTTATTGCCAGAAGCAATAAAATTATGGAACTGCTTGCTAAATAAATCATTTTAACGTATTATATTAAGGGGAGTGGCACTGAGACATTATTGCCTCAGTGCTTCTTTTTAAATAATTTTATATCATGAAATGATTCAGATTAGAGGTTATTATGTCAAATTACAACGATAAATACAGCAGATACAGACTTTCAGATGATGAAGATACCAATGACGAGATTAGCGGAGAATTTGATGATGACTATATCATTTATGAAGATGCCGACGACGATGATATTGACGACTACATTGACGATAATCTTCTTGACGAAGACCTCGACAGTTTCAATAATTTAGAAATACAAAACGATACACACTATTCAACAGGAAAAAAACAATCAGGGAAGAAAACCTCCAAAAATCCTTTTCTTTCAGAGATTTTAAGCTATGTGAAAATAATTATAGCTGCTTTTATCATTGCCTTTATTTTTACACAGTATATTATTGTCAACGCTCAGGTTCCTACCGGCTCAATGAAAAATACAATCATGGAAGGCGACCGGCTTATCGGTTTTCGGCTCTCATACATTTTCAGCAAACCGGAACGCGGAGATATTATAATTTTTAAATATCCTGATGACGAGACACAAAATTTTGTAAAGAGAGTTATCGGTGTTCCCGGCGACGTAGTGCAGATTATACACGGTACAGTTTACGTAAACGGCGAGGCGCTTGATGAGCCATATTTAAAAGAGCCTATGAATGATAACGAAACAGAAGAGACATATGTCGTTCCCGAAGGACACTATTTCGTAATGGGTGACAACAGAAACGATTCGCTTGATTCCAGATATTGGAAAACGAGCACATATGTTTCTGAAAAGAAAATTTTGGCAAAGGTTATTTTCAGATATTACAACGAGACAGCTCATAAAATTGATTTTAAATTGTTCTGATGAATAATAAAAATATAAGATGCAGATAATAAACATGTCCGGATTGCCGGGCATGTTTTTATTTTTTATCGCAGAGGCGCGGAAAGGTAATTATTCTTACGAATCCGTGACTCGCGAAAGAGTTCGATTGCGAACTCTTTTTTCCAGGAAACTGCGTTTCCTACTAAAAAACTAAATCTATGTTAATGGTACCTTTAACGTACCGGAACGGAGGAAACTATGACTGCATTGGGATGTAATGTAAACTCTTGTACACACAACAAAGATAACTGCTGCTGTCTTTCGTCAATTAAGGTTGAGGGCTCCTCAGCATGTAAATGTGATGATACCTGCTGCGGCAGTTTCTATGAGGCTGACAGCGAGACCGCAAAAAATGCCTCTGAATCTCCAAAAATAACATTAAACATCGCATGTGACGCATCAAACTGCGTCTATAACGAAAACCTGAAATGTAATGCCGACCATATTGACATTTCCGGTATCTGTGCATCAGAAGCCTGTGAGACAGTCTGTGCTACATTTAAGTGCAAATAAGCATAAGACTTAAATCTTTATTTCAGGTCTAAAAAGCCGAATTAAAATTCATAAAAACGGGAGAGCCATGATTTTAAATGCCTCTCCCGTTTTTAATATAAATTCGCCCTATTTACCTTCTATTGGCCTTCAAAATTTCTATGACTTCCTCCTTGGTAGCGCACTCCATTACCTTATTCGTAACGGCGTCAGCATCAGCCTTACTCCACTTACATATCGCCGCCCTCGTCGCCAGAACTGAGCCCGCGCTGACACTGAATTCCTCAAGTCCAAAAGAGATAAGCACCGGTGTGAGAAGCTGGTCTGCCGCAGCCTCTCCGCACATTCCGACCATTATGTTTTCCTGTCTTGCGGCTCCTATAATTCTTTTCAGAGAGCGCAAAACTGCCGGATTAAATACAGAATACAAATATGCAACTTTTGAATTTCCCCGGTCAACAGCCATTGTATACTGAGTTAAATCATTTGTGCCTATGCTGAAGAAATCCGCCTCTTTTGCAAGCAAATCTGCTATCTCACTGGCTGCCGGTGTCTCAACCATTATTCCTACCTTTATATTTTTGTCGTAAGAAACACCCTCGCTGTCTAGCTCTGTCTTTATTTTTTCAACCAGAGCCTTTACGTCTCTCACCTCTTTCACACATGTGACAAGCGGTACCATAATACTGACTTTTCCGAAAGCGCTTGCGCGCAGAATTGCTCGAAGCTGTGTCTTATATATGTCTTCCCTGTTAAGGCAAAATCTTATGGCGCGGTAGCCAAGAAAAGGATTGTCTTCTTTCTCAAGTCCCAGATACGGAATATCCTTGTCTCCTCCTATATCAAGAGTCCTTATAATAACCTCTCTGTCCCTCATAATCTCCGCAGTCTTTTTGTAAGCCTCAAACTGCTCCTCTTCTGTCGGAAGCTCTTTGCTGTTCATAAACAAAAATTCTGTTCTGAACAAGCCTATGCCCTCCCCGTCATTTTCAATTACCTTTGCAGCGTCATCAGGCTTTCCTATGTTGCCGAACAGAACTTTTAAAATTCCGTCAGCAGTCCTCGTCTCTTTTCCGCGGTATTTTTCCAGCCCGGCTCTCGCCTCAAGAAATTCATCTCTTTTTTTGCGGTATTCCTCAGCCTGTGCTTCGTCAGGCTCAAGAATGACAATTCCATCGCTTCCGTCAAGTGCAATCTCCATTCCGTCCTTAACTTTTGATATTATACCTTCAACGCTGAATACACCCGGAATCTCAAGCGCCCTGGCAAGAATAGCAGAATGTGAGGTAACTCCTCCCGTCTCGGTTATAATTCCCGCAACATTTTCCTTTACAATCCCGGCCGTCATAGACGGAGTGAGATCTTTAGCAACAATAACCGTTCCTGCCGGAACTTCTCTTATATCTTTTTCCTGTGTTCCTGTAAGAATTCTCAAAAGACGTATGCGTATATCGCGAATATCTGTCGCGCGCTGCATTGTCAGCTCATCTTCCGTCATATTAAACATCTCAATAAACTGAGCGCACACCTCGTCAACAGCCTGCTCGGCACACATTCCCTGCATGATTTTTTCCTTTATCTCATCCTGCATAAACGGGTCGGAAATCATCACGACATGCCCCTCTAGTATTTCAGCATTTTTCTGTCCTGCCGACAAGCGCATCCTGTCCGCCATTTGCATTGTCTTTTCCGTAAACACATCCACCGCAGACTGAAAACGCTCAACCTCTGCGGCGGCATCTGCAGGTTTTGTCTTTTCATACACAGGAAGCTCATCACTGATTACAACAGCTCTGCCCACACCATACCCTGCAGAGCCCCCTATTCCATAATACATATTATCATTCCTTTCATTCACCAAGCCCTGATTCGATAAGCTCTACTGCCTTATCGAGCGCGGCCTGTTCATCTTCGCCCTCACATTCAATCACAATTTCCGAGCCGCATTTCATACATCCCGCAATAATATTCATGACACTTTTTGCGTTTATTTTCTTTCCGTTAAATATAAGATTAATATCACTGTGAAAAGGCTTCAGCTCCTTTGCGAGCAGACCTGCTGGACGCATGTGAAGTCCCTGCTCATTTTTAATTACAACTGACTTTGAAACCATATATTTTATCCTCCATTCTAATTCAAATAAAAATTTATATTACAAATAACTGTTATTCTTTACCCATTGGCTCTTACAGGTTTCTTTAAAAGAGAAAGGACAACGGCTCCTACTGCACTTCCCACAGCCAGCGCAAGCAGATACAGAGGCCAGTTTCCTACTACCGGAAATACGAATATTCCTCCGTGAGGAGCTCTCAGCGTACAGCCGAATAACATAGAGAGACCTCCCGATACCGCAGAGCCTATTATGCAGCTCGGTATCACGCGAAGAGGATCCTTTGCCGCATAAGGGATTGCTCCCTCTGAGATAAAGCACAAGCCCATAATATAGTTTACAACACCGTTTCTTCTGTCCTCTGCCGACCATTTATTCTTAAATATAGTCGTGGACAGAGCTATAGCTATAGGCGGTACCATTCCTCCTATCATTACCGCTGCCATGACATCAAAATTTCCTGTCGCAAGTGACGCAGTTCCGAACACATATGCTGCCTTATTTACAGGACCGCCCATATCTACGCTCATCATTCCTGCAACTATAATTCCAAGAAGAATCTTTGAAGTATTACCCATACTGTTAAGCCAGTTTGTTATTCCTGTATTAATCCAGCCCATTACAGGATTTACAGCGCACATAACCAAACCGATAATGATAATGCCTCCGAGAGGATAGATAAGCATAGGTCTTATTCCGTCCATACTCTTCGGGAGCTTCTCTGTAAGCTTTTCAAGCAGAAGAACAACATATCCGGCAACGAAGCCCGCAAGCAGCGCGGCTAAAAAGCCTCCCGATATTCCATCTGTCTTTCCCTGTGCCAGTTCCACAAAATTGGTTCCGTTCATCGCAAGAACACCGCCTGCAAAACCGACTGCAAGACCGGGACGATCCGCTATGGATGACGCTATAAACGCCGCAAGAATAGGGAGCATAAATCCAAAGGCAGCATTTCCGACTGTCTTAAAAAATGCCGCAACCGGAGTGTTCATACCGA
Organism: uncultured Eubacteriales bacterium; assembly: GCA_949297565.1. Classification (GTDB taxonomy): domain Bacteria; phylum Bacillota; class Clostridia; order Lachnospirales; family Lachnospiraceae; genus Lachnospira. Next base: position 3,332 of record CASFUI010000102.1, on the reverse strand, counting down.
AATTTTCCGGATTTACAGCGTAGTCATCCAAAAGGAACGCAAGGGCAATCATAATTCCTCCGCCTATTACAAACGGAAGCATATGTGACACACCGTTCATCAAATGCTTATATATCACGTGTCCAAAGCCCTCTTTTCCTTCCTTTCGCGTATGTGTATCATCTATTCCACGCTCATCGTGATACACGGGAACTTCTTTATTTACAATCCTTGAAATCAGCTCTTCAGGCTTGTGAATTCCGTCAGAAACCTTTGCAAACAGAACAGGTTTTCCGTCAAACCTCGCCGTTTCAACATTTTTGTCCGCCGCTATAATTATACCGTCACACGCCTTTATTTCCTCATCTGTCAGTCTGTTCTTAACGCCTCCCGAGCCGTTAGTTTCAGCCTTGAGCGCATACCCCATCTTCTGTCCAGCCTGTTCCAGTGCTTCCGCCGCCATGTATGTATGGGCGATACCTGTAGGACAAGCTGTTACTGCCAGAATTTTATATCCTTTGTTTTCTGTTTTTAATCCGCTGCCGTCGCTCTCTCCGTCTGAAATTTTGCCGCCTGATGCCGCCTCATCTCCTGAAGTCTCATGTTCGCTGCCGCTCTCCTGCGCGCCGAACTTCTCATCCTCCTTCGCGTCTATAACAGCAAGAAATTCAGATTTATTCTTAGCTTCCAGCAGCTTATTTTTAAATTCCTCATCCATGAGGAGCACCATAAGCCTGGACAATACCTCAAGATGAACGTCAGAGCCGCCCTCAGGCGCAGCAATCATAAAAAACACATTTGACGGCTGCTCATCGAGAGCCTCATAATCAACACCTGCCGGAACAGTCATAGCCGCAAGCCCCGGTCTTCTCACAGCCGCGCTCTTGGCATGCGGTATAGCAATTCCGTCGCCTATCGCCGTTGAGCCCTGAGCCTCTCTTGCCTCAATTCCTTTCTTGTACTCCGCCTTGTCTTTAAGATTTCCCGCTCTGTCCTGAAGCTCCACAAGAAAATCAATCGCAGCCTCCTTGTCCGGAACAGACACTCCAAGCTCAATTCCCTTTTCGTTTAATAATTCCGTTATTTTCATACTGGTCCACTTCCTTTCTTTGTATAATATACAAAATATCTCAAAATAACGTATCCTGCGTCAAAATATAATTATATGTCTCATGAATTATTATCAGGCTGTATAAATTTTTGATTATAGCTGCCTTAATAATTCCTCAACCAGCTCCTTGCTGGCAAGTCCCTCTGAAAATGCCGTCGCGCTTCCGGCTGCTGTACCGTACTTTAACGCCTTTTCGTAATCCATATCCTTTATATAGCTCGCGACAAATCCCGCAACCATAGAATCACCGGCTCCAACTGAGTTGACCACCTTTCCCTTTGGAACGCCTATTCTATATATCTGCTTTGTCTCCGATAAAAGCAGCGCCCCGTCTCCAGCCAGAGATACCAGCACATTTCTTGCCCCCATAGCCTGAAGCTTCCCCGCATAAAATGTAATTTCTTCCTGCGTTCTGCATTCCGTATTAAACATTTCTCCGAGCTCATGGTTATTTGGCTTGACCAAAAACGGATGATATTTCAGAACATTAAGAAGCAGTTCCTTTGTAGCGTCCACAACAACATTTACATTCTTGCCATAAATCCGCTCAATAAACTCCTCATATACATTTGACGGAAGACTTCCCGGTATGGCTCCTGCCAAAATCAGCATATCTCCGTCTGATATTGAGTCCAGCTTCCTGTAAAATTCATCCATTGCAGCTTTTGGAATATCGGGTCCCTGAGCGTTAATATCTGTCTCCTTAGAAGCCTTAATCTTGACATTTATGCGGCTCATTCCGCTTTTCAGACGAACAAAATCTGTTTCTACGCCAAGTGAATTTACCCCTTTCTCAATCTCATCGCCTGTAAATCCGGCAATAAATCCCAATGCGACATTCTCTACACCAAGATTATGAAGAACTGTCGATACATTAATTCCCTTGCCTCCATAAAGCATATACTCGCCTGTACTGCGATTTACCTGCCCCGGCTGCATTTCATCCAGTTTCATCACATAATCCAGAGCCGGATTTAACGTGACCGTATAAATCATTTCCGCAACACCTCCTTTATCAATGTAGCCTCCCTATACTTATCCTTGACACAGCTGTCCGTAACGATACATGCTTTTTCAATAGGCGCGAATGTAACAGCATTCACTTTGCCAAACTTCGTATAATCCGCGAGAACAAAACTCATATAGCTGTGCTTCATCGCCTCGCTTTTTATCAGAGCCTCCTCGGCATCAACAGTTGTATATCCGTATTCCGTATGAATGCCGTTAGTTCCGATAAATGCCTTTGTAAAATTAAACTTTCTGATAAAAAGGGCCGCATCAGAGCCGACAACCGCCTCAGTGAGGGGCTTTACAAGTCCTCCTACCATATAGGTTTTAAGTCCCTTTGAGATAAGCTTCTTTGCATGCACGATACCATTTGTGACATAGACAGCCGCAACATCTTTACTGATGCTGTCAACTAAATATTCTGTGGTAGTTCCGGCATCTATATACACAAAATCCTTATCCTGAATAGTTGAAGCCGCATATTTTGCAATAGCTTTTTTCTGCTCTACACATTTAGTATATTTTGTAGAGACATCATCCTCATGTGTCAAAAATTCTTCTTCAACTATTGTAGCACCTCCGTGCACACGCCTGATTTTTCCGAGCTCATCCAGAGCGCTCAGGTCGCGTCTGATTGTCGCCTCAGACACGCCAAGTTCCTTGACAAGCTGAGCAACCGTTACAGTGATATTATTCTCCACTAATTCAGTAATCAAACGATACCGCTCCTGCGTAAGCATATCTCACTTCATCTCCTTGCATCTTGCATCTCTAATGATAAAATAACATCATTTTCAATCAAAGTCAATCATTTTCAATCAAATTTATGCAAAAAAATAAGGGACCTGCAAATCCCCGCATTTATGCGGCTTTCTGCAAATCCCTGCAACCTTCAAATTCTTTAAATTTAAACTCTTGGTAAATACTATTGTCTGAATTTATGCGTATTCATCTATGGTTTGTTCCTTACGTGTTCCTTACTTATTTTTAATTTGATTAAATTATTTGCAAATGTACTGAGGGACCGCAAATTTAAAATACCGGTGATGACAAACATATCTTTAAACAGCGATACATGTCTAAATACAGCAAACAGGCACGTTTTGCAAAACAATATAACGGCAAAAACGAAAGTCAATAACATTTTTGTCCCTTGATAAAAAGATGTTCAAACCCGGCTATAATCCCTTAATATCATTCTTATAAAACATTATGGGGGATGATTTACATGGGG
>CASFUI010000101.1 GCA_949297565.1 uncultured Eubacteriales bacterium | reverse complement strand
TGATGTTCAACACTCCGATAGAAGAAAACTATATAACTAACAATCTTATAGGCAGCGACTGGAAAAAGACATATGATATAGCACACCACAACAGTTACAGACAGCTCTCGCTTTTTGATGATTTTAATGTAAGCACTGACACGGCAGCCTCGATTATAAAATCAGAGCAGTCATAAACATGATTTGACGTACTTTAGTTATTTGTATTTTGAGAAAAGGAATAAAAGGAAAATGAACAATTTTCATGACAACAGTTCTTCAGACAATAACACAAACATCATTAAAAATATTTATCTGTGCAACGGTACCACAGAGGGAATCTTCACCGCCATATACCTTGCGTGGGTTGACGGAACAAGCCGCACCGATGTACGAATAAACGGCAGCTGTGATACACTGTCGTTTTTTGAAAATTATATTGAGACAAAGACCGATTACAAGATTGCCGAAAAGGTATGTCAAAGCATAAAACATAAGCTTTCAGAAAATATATACTTTTATATTTACCGGGCCTCTCTGTCATTTAATCCCGACAGAGCCTCCTGCATATACAGCTTTTTGCAAAAAGCATTCAGGAAAGGTCCTTCTATAATCAATGCGCTCTCCGATAACGACGTGATGAAGCTGTTTGAGCTGGACAGACAGGTCGGACGCGAAGCTCACAGCTATCTTGAATTTGTGCGTTTTGAAGAACTTGAAAACGGTGTGCTCGCATGCAGAATTAACCCTAAAAGCAATGTTATTCCTCTCATAACAGAACATTTTTCAGACCGCCTGCACACCGAAAACTGGATTATACTTGATACCGGACGCAATTTTGCGGCCGTGCACAGAGCTCACAGCGCTCCTTTTTTCTGCGCTCTTTCTGATGAACAGCTCACAGCCTTTTCAGGCTTTTCAGAGAAAGAAGAGAATTTCAAAAAATTATGGAAGACATTTTTTGAGACAATAGCAGTCAGGGAGCGCGTAAACCCGTCACTGCAGCGCTCCATGATGCCTTTAAGATACCGGAAATACATGAACGCAGAATGTCCAAACCCACGTTTACCGTGAATTTGGACATTTTCCGCTCAATAATCCGACAACAGAATGCCTGCTTTATGTACCGCATCACTTTCCTGACGAATATCTGTGTGCTCCCTTTAATCTCGCCATAGCTCTTGAAAGCGATGCCTGTGAAATATGGTATTCCATAATACTCTGCTTAGACTGAAGCTGCTCTCTGGCTCTTTCCAGAGCTGCCTCGGCACGGAATTCATCTATCTCCTCCGGTCTCTCAGCAGAGTAAACCAGAACATCAACCTTATTGTTATCTACTTTTATAAGACCATCTGAGACAATAGCCTTCTGCCATGTTCCGTCAGGCAGCTTAAAACGTATCTCTCCGATTTCAACCGTAGCTGTCATCTGTTCATGATGGGCCATTACAGCCATCTCCCCGTCATAAGCCGGAAACACAAGGATTTCACATTCACCGTCATAAAAGACCCTGTTGCAGGCAACAATTTTTAATGAAAAAGTGCTCATTATCAACACCTCTCTCAGCCATTAGCCATTTGTTCTGCCTTCTTCTTAACATCATCAATATTTCCGACATTGAAGAATGCACCTTCAGGGTAATCATCCATCTCGCCGTCAAGGATTGCCTTAAATCCGGCGATAGTTTCCTTTACAGGAACAAAGCGTCCCGGTGTGCCGGTAAAGTTCTCGGCAACAAAGAACGGCTGAGACAGGAATCTCTGTACCTTTCTTGCCCTGTATACAGTCAGCTTATCTTCGTCTGAAAGCTCTTCCATACCGAGAATAGCTATAATATCCTGAAGTTCTCTGTATTTCTGCAAAATCTCCTGAACACGCCTTGCCACACGGTAATGCTCCTCACCGACAACATCTGCCTCAAGAATTCTCGAAGTAGATTCAAGAGGGTCAACTGCCGGATAGATACCCTGCTCGACAATTTTTCTTGAGAGAACTGTTGTCGCGTCAAGATGGGCAAACGTAGTGGCTGGTGCCGGGTCAGTAAGGTCATCTGCCGGAACATATACAGCCTGAACAGATGTTACTGAGCCGTTTTTTGTAGAAGCAATTCGCTCCTGAAGCTCACCTACATCGTTAGCAAGAGTAGGCTGATAGCCTACGGCTGAAGGCATTCGTCCAAGCAGCGCTGAAACTTCAGAGCCCGCCTGAACAAAACGGAAAATATTGTCAATAAACAAAAGAACATCCTGCTTTTTTACATCTCTGAAATACTCAGCCATTGTAAGACCTGTCTCAGCAACCCTCATACGTGCTCCAGGCGGCTCGTTCATCTGACCGAAAACCAGAGCCGTCTTGTCCAGAACGCCTGATTCCTTCATCTCAGTCCAGAGGTCATTACCCTCTCTTGAACGCTCCCCTACACCTGTGAAAATCGAATATCCGCCTCTCTCAGTTGCAATATTGTGAATCAGCTCCTGAATCAATACCGTTTTACCTACTCCGGCGCCGCCGAACAGACCAATCTTACCGCCTTTAGAGTAAGGCGCAAGCAAATCAATAACCTTAATACCGGTCTCAAGCATCTCTACAACAGGGCTCTGCTCCTCAAACGTAGGAGGCTCTCTGTGTATTGACCAATGCTCCTCACCGTCGAGACTCTCACCGCCGTCAATCGTCTCACCCAAAACATTGAAAAGCCTTCCAAGCGTCTTCTCTCCAACCGGAACCTTAATAGCCGATCCGGATGCTATTACCTTCATATCTCTGCAAAGACCTTCGCTGGCCGCAAGCATAATACAGCGCACTGTATTGTGACCAATATGCTGGGATACCTCCATAACACACTTTTTGCCGTTATTATCAACATAAAGTGCCTCCTTGATGGACGGCAGATTGTTGTTTTCAAACTCTACGTCTACAACAGGTCCGGAAACCTGTACAATCTTACCTATATTATCCATAGTTGTAAGTCTCACCTCACTTGCTTCTTCTTTTTCTTCTTCAAAGCCTTAGCACCACCGATAACCTCAGTGATTTCCTGTGTAATTGCAGCCTGTCTTACTCTGTTATACTCTACCGACAGTTCCTTCAACATTTCCTCGGCATTGTTGGTGGCGGACTGCATCGCCATCATTCTGGCATTCTCTTCACTGGCTGAAGCCTCAACCAGGGCACCATACATGAAACCGGTAACATAATTGTACACAAGTTTTTTAAGGACCTTATTCGGTGACGGATATATAAAAAAGTCCCCGTCATTTTCATAAATTCCTTTGCGGTCTGCATCATCAAAATCATTCTCGTACTCCGCTTTACTCTTCTGCAATACCTGTGCACGGTTATAGTTTCCTTTTTTCTTTTTTGCTTTTTCAAGCATTTCCTGCTTAATAAACTGATGCGACTTCAAAGGAAGAAGCTGCTGTACTTCGACCTCCTCGCTAATACTGTTAGCCATTTTAGTATATACGACATATATCTCATCAAGCTCTTTGCGCTTATACAAATCAACTAAAATCTCCGTGATAACCCTGGCACGGTGCACAGAAGGATTTGTCGCGGTAAATTCAAAATCTTCAGCAACCGGGTAACCCTGTCCCTTAAAATACTGTCTTCCGAGCTCGCCAACAACAAACAGCTCATATTGTTCCGATGTGTCGCACAGACGCTGCGCCTCCTTAATCACATTGTGATTGTAGGCTCCTGCCATTCCCTTATCTCCTGTAAGAACAACAAAACCTTTCTTATTAGGCGCAGCATGATTATCCATGACATGATTGTCAAAGTAAATATGCTCCATATCAGGAAAATGATACAGAATACTTGAAATCTGCTCCTGTAATCCGAAGAAATACGGCTCCGTATTTTCCAGCTGCTGCTTTGCCTTTCTCAGCTTCATAGAAGACATCATATACATTGCCCTTGTGATTTTCATAGTGTCCTGAATGCTTCTTATTCTGTTTTGAATTTCCCTTGCATTAGCCATAACACATCACTCCGTATCACTTAAGTTTCTGCTTCCGCTTCCTTTGTAATTTTACTGTTCTTAAAATCCTGTGCTGCCTTAACAATTGAATCCTTAATATCATCAGACAGCATCTTATTAGTCTCAAGCTGATTTAAAATATCAGAATAATTCAGATTAAATTCAGAAAGCAATTCATTCTGAAACGGTTTGACACGGCTAACATCAAGGTCACTGAAAATGTGAGCATTAGCACAAACCAATGTTATAACCTGCTCCGCCATGCTCATCGGATGACCAAGAGGCTGTTTTAACAGCTCCATAAGCGCCTTGCCGTGCGCAAGCTGCTTCTTTGTGCTCTCGTCCAAATCCGAAGAGAACTGTGTAAACACTTCCATTTCTCTGTACTGAGCCAAATCAATACGAATACTTCCTGCCGCTTTCTTCATCGCCTTAGTCTGGGCAGCGCCGCCCACACGCGATACTGAAAGACCTACATTAACAGCAGGTCTCTGACCTGCAAAAAACAGCTCACTTTCCAGGAAAATCTGACCATCCGTAATAGAAATTACATTTGTCGGAATATATGCCGATACGTCTCCTGCCTGAGTCTCAATAATAGGCAGCGCCGTAATCGAGCCGCCGCCCGCCTCAGGAGTGAGACGGCTTGAGCGTTCAAGCAGTCTTGAATGAAGGTAAAATACATCACCCGGATATGCCTCTCGCCCAGGCGAGCGTTCAAGCAGCAGCGAAATAGCTCTATATGCAACCGCATGCTTTGAGAGGTCATCATATACAATCAGAACATCCTTGCCCTGATACATAAAGTACTCTGCAAGCGCCGTTCCCGAATAAGGAGCAATATACTGCAAAGGAGCCGGGTCAGAGGCTGTCGCCGACACGATTATAGTGTACTCCATTGCGTCACTTTTCTTCAATGTATTAACCAGTTTGGCAATAGTCGATGCCTTCTGTCCTATAGCCACGTAAATACATATGACATCCTTGCCCTTCTGGTTAATAATTGTGTCCATAGCTATAGATGTCTTACCGGTCTGACGATCTCCGATAATAAGCTCTCTCTGCCCGCGTCCTATAGGAAACATTGAATCTATTGAGAGAATACCTGTCTCCATAGGAACTGATACCGACTTTCTGTCAACAATGCTCGGTGCCGGAAATTCAATCGGTCTGAAACCTGTGGATTCAATGTCACCCTGCCCGTCAATCGGAGCACCGAGCGCATCTACTATTCTTCCCTTAAATGCGTCGCCGACCGGAATACCGGCCATTTTGCCTGTGCGGACAACTCTTGTGCCCTCTTTAATCTCTGTGTCCCTGCCAAAAAGTATAACACCTATCTCATCTCTTCTGACATCCTGAACCATGCCCTTTACGCCGCAGTCAAATACGACAATCTCACCGTAAAACGCATGGTCAATTCCGTCAACGTTGGCAATTCCGTCGCCGACCCAATTAACAACACCAATTTCCTTATTTTTAGCTTCAAGTTCAAAATCAGCAATCTCACTTCTGAGAATTGAAATAATTCCCTCTTCGCTGAATGTAGTATTTCTTGAAGAATTTACCGCCTTAGCAATAGTATTCTGAAGCTGTTCAATTCTTCCGCGTTCACTCCAGTCATACTCCTTTGTGCCTACTCTTAAAATGAACCCGCTTTTTAAAGATTTATCAGCTTTACACTCAAGTTTAATATCAGGATTGTGAAATTCCTTTTCAAGAAAATTCTTTATTCCCTCAAGCTGTTCGTCAGTAGGAGGCGTAACATAGAGTAACTGTGCCTGATTAGCCTCTGAATGAGGTGTTTTTCCGAGTTCTTCATAAGCATCGCAAATCTCATCGAACAACCTGAAATCCATGTTGTCACATAAAATTTTCAAAAAATCTCTTATTTCCTTAGGAAATACTCTGTCAATAACCAGGTGTTTTTTCTCAACAGACACGGTCGGATTTTCAAATTCCGAGCGAATCTGCGGTACAGCTTCAAGAATATCTTTAACCTGCAAAAGCAATTCCTTTGGAGTTTCCGTTTTGCGCAATCCTGACGCATAATCAATAGCTGCCTGTGTCACTGTCTATCACCTGCTTTATCTAAAAATTCATTGTAAAGGGAACTGTCAACATCCGCACCCTTTTTTTCTCCCACAACTTTTACCGCTGCACTTACAACCATATCAGCAATTTCCTTCTCAGCCTTCTTTAATATCTGAAGCTTCTGATTTTGTGCTTCTACTGCTGCATCATCCTTAATCTGCTTTGCCTTATCCTGTGCATCCGTGACAATTCTGTGGTACTCTGCGTCTGCTTTCCTCCTGGTCTCCTGCAATGTCTTGGTCTTTTCCTCCTCGGCACTTGCAATAGACTGTTCGTATTGCAGCTTCAAACCGTCAGCCTCCGCCTTTTTGGCTGCTGCTTCCTCAAACTGTCTGTCAGCCTCCTGCTGTCTAGCAGCAATAATTTTCTGAACAGGTTTAAACAAAAATATTCTCATTAAAACGAAAAGCAGTAAAAGATTTATTACGGTAAATAAGAAATTCCAATCTAAACGGAGCATTTTACCAACCTGCCTTTCAAAATTACTGTAACATAATAATAATCATCAAAGCGATAACAAAACCATAAATAGCAGTTGCCTCCGCAAGAGCACAACCAAGAATCAGTGTCTTGCTTATTTTGCTTTCTGCCTCAGGCTGTCTTGCCACTGCCTCTGAAGCCTTACCCGTCGCAATTCCTATACCGATACCTGCACCAAGTCCGCCTAAAACCGCAATACCTGCACCAATTGCTATTAATGTATTCATATAATTTTCCTCCATTTTCCCGGCAATATTATTTACAATTCACATTTGCCGTCTTTCTGTTTAAATTCTTTTTAAAAAATGATAAAAATGCCAAGCCTACTCAACTGCCTCTTTAATATAGAGAGACGTTAAAAATACAAAGACATATGCCTGAAGCAGACCGTCAAAAATATCAAAGTACAGGCAGAAAACTGCCGGAACAATGACCGGGACAACCATTTTTAAAAGCTCCATAATTACAAAAGAGCCCAGCACGTTGCCGAAAAGTCGCATACACAGCGACAGCGGTCTTGTAAAAACTTCAAGGATATTGATTGGTGTAACAATAGCTATAGGCTCTGTAAACTTATGCAGCCATTTTTTTACACCCCTCTGATATATGCCCGCAGCTTCAACTAAAACGATACTCATGATTGCCAATGCCGCTGTGACATTCAAATCCTTTGTAGGGGATTTAAAGCCGAACAGACCTATAATATTGGCGATTCCTATGTACACAAGCACTGTTGCCAGATAAGGCGCATATCGCTTTCCCTCAGACCCCGTCATATCCTCAACCATTCCTGTCAGCTTGGTAACAATCGTCTCAGCTACTGCCTGACGCTTACTGATGTGGTCAACACGAAGATTCCTTGTCAGAATAAATGCCGCAAGCACCAAAACTGCCATGATAATCCACGTTACGACAACGGATTCCGCTACATCAATACCTCCGAAAATAGGTATTGTAAAAACCGTTTCACACTCCAGTTCCTTCATCAGAGTCTCTGTCAAATTGCCCATGTGTTTTATCACCTCCTGATTGTAATATATTACTTCCAATCGACGTTAATATACATCTGCCAAAACTTAATTACAAGTCTTTTTTATACATATTAAAAAATTTTTAATATTTAAAAATGTTTTTATGAATTATATATTAATTATTCGAAATATGTCAAATTTTTTTGTTGATTTTTAAGTAAAAAAGAATTTACAAAATTTATGCTTCTTGATTTCATACTGCCGCTGTGATAATATGAAACAAACAGCAGAATACATTTTATCTATGCACAGAATAACACTTAAACTATAATTTAATGGAGGTATATTTACTATGCTTATCGAATTTGACGATACATTAATAACAGGAAATGATACCATTGACTCTCAGCACAGGGAATTAATCGAAAAAATCAGCAACCTTGTCTCAAGCTGCGAGGACGGCTCCGGAAAGGTCAAGGCTATTCAGATGCTTGACTACTTAAGTGAATACACGGATTTCCACTTTTCTGAAGAGGAAAAGCTTCAGGCTGATTCAGGTTATCCTGAACTCGAGCAGCACAAGAAAAAACACGCTGAATTTAAGAATGCTATAGACGAACTCTATGATATGCTTGAAGAGTCCGAGGGGCCTACCGAAGAATTTGTCGCACAGGTACAGAAAAATGTTGTGGACTGGCTGTTCAATCACATTAAGACTTTTGACCGCTCTGTGGCTGAGTATATTAATATGCGCGGAAACAGCGAACGGCTTTAAGAATCATCCACCCGCAATAGCGGGTGGTCTTTCCTTTTCGGGCATAGCCCTAATATTTCTACTCCTTTCCACTGGCACAATGTTCTTATTATTTATCTGATATCTTCTCTTTTTTCGTTATAGAATACCTTTCTTCTATACTTTGGTGCAAATACCACATGATATTTACAGTTCCATTTTGTATGTGCTAAACTCTTAACGTCAGTATTTTGATCAGTCATTTTACTGTCCTCCTAATGTGTATTTATTTACGTAACTGTCAGGTCATGTTTTTATTATACACATTAGGAGTTTATTAACTGAATACATCGCTAAAGCTCCTACATAACCATGCGACTATCGCGTGGTTTTCTTAATACAAAAATCGGCCACGCCGATGGAGCGTGACCGCAAATAATATAGAGACCGTTTTCTATAAAATGTAAGGGATTAAATGACTTTATACCCGGCAGCAGAAAGTATTTTTAACGCCTGTTCATACTTTTCTTGTTTTATCAGAATATAGTCCGTGTTATAAGTCGATACAGCAAAAATGCTTATATCGTTTCCAGCCAGCAACTCTGCCAGCTTTGCCAGAATTCCAATTAGGGAAAAATCCAGAATGCCTTGAATACGAAATGCTTTCCAGCCGTCATTTTGTTCAATGACATTTTCGGGCGTATTTTCTGTAATGCAAACAAGGGAGTGTTCTTCGTCTGTTTTGCCAAGAAAGCAGTATTCGCAATTGAAATCGACTAACGAATAATCTTTCACTTTACATACGGAAAAATCATAGTTTATTTTTTGTATTTCCATGAATATCCCCACTTTCTACTCATTTGATGT
>CASFUI010000100.1 GCA_949297565.1 uncultured Eubacteriales bacterium | reverse complement strand
CAGGACAGATACGAAAGAAAAAAGCGGTATTTATAAAAGAAAGCGTATGGCTTGAAATTGAAAAGACTGTAATGTGCGGGCTTACTATAGAGAAAATTAATTCAAAGGGAGGAAACAATGTAAATAAGCATCTTGCATATATGGCGCTGGCAAATTCCGCGACAGACGAATGGGTCGGCTTTGATATTGACAGATGTATAGTTGTAGATGATTTTGAGACTAATGTTGAGGGAACTTTTGATTTTATAGATGAAAAGGATTATTCGATTACAAGAAAAAGCGGAGCGATACCTGTTACGCACACTGACGGGGCGGGAATGATGCTTCCTTCTGTTATGAACAGAAACACAATGTTCCGCGCTCCATGGGTAAAAGGGCTTTTGGGAGTTTTTGATTTCAGAGAGTTTATAAAAGAGCACAACTGCTCTTCTGTCATCACCGATATTTATGGCTGCGAGCATGATGTAATAGAAGAAGATATACAGATTATTTTGACAAAAAGCCAGTTTAAAATGTACAAGTTTTATGATTCATGGGATGAATATAAAGAAAACTTTAAAAAATATAATTGTCAGGCAGGGCGCTGTAATATTGAGGAGGAACGTATAAAAAACGCAAAAATAAATTACCAGATGCTTCAGACGCTCACAGATATAACTGATGAAGAAATAAACAGGCTGGCTGCAAAATCTGTTGAAAAGATAACAAATATATGCAGCTCAGAGGAGACAATGAAGGCTGTTCTCGGAATTACACCGTACAATACGAATATGTCTCCGTTTCAGAAAAGCGTTAAAATTTACTCTCCTTTATTAAATGATACATACACAAAGGATATTTTGCGAGATGTAAAGGACAGTCTGTTAAAAAAATACAGAAGCGGAAAACTTGAGATAAACGGTAAATATACATTTTTGTTGCCGGACTATTATGCGGCATGCGAGTACTGGTTCGGACATATTCAAAATCCAAAGGGATTACTTGAGGATAACGAGGTGTACTGCCGTCTGTTTGATAAATACTATAAGCTTGATTGTCTGAGAAGCCCGCATTTGTACAGGGAGCATGCCGTAAGAATCAACGCCGCATACAGAGGCGATGGCAACAGAACTTGTGCAGACGGAGTCTCATCAGACAATGAATGCGGCAGCGCAGATGATAACAGAAAAGATAAATTAAAAAAATGGTTTACAACTGATGCCGTGTATACAAGTACACATGATTTGATAAGCAAAATTTTGCAGTTTGATGTGGACGGCGATAAATCACTTGTGGTTGCCGACGAGGAGTTTATAAAAATTGCCGAGAGAAATATGGAGGGTGTTGTACCGCTCTATTACAATATGCAAAAGGCTAAGCCAGTGCAGCTCAACAGCAAAAATATATATTCAGGTCTTAATGCGGCGTTTACAGGCGGGAATATCGGTGTTTACAGCAACAACATATCAAAAATATGGAACAGTGAGGTTTTTATTTCCGGAACTGATGAGGAAAAACAGAATGCCGAAGAATGCGTTAAGAGACTGTGCTGCCAGAATAACTTTGTTATAGATTATGCAAAGACGCTGTACAAGCCGGAATTTCCGAAAGAAATTGAGAATGAGATAAAAAAATTTACAGGCTGTAAACTTCCGGCTTTTTTTGAGTTCGCTAAGGATAAAGAAAAATCACAGTTGGAGCCCCGTAACAAGAGCTTTGTAAATAAGCTGTATGACATTATTCCGGATAAGCCGATAAATACACGCGGACTTAAGCTTGAAAAGCCGGATTTTGAAAAAATGATGAGCAATGCAAGGCTTGTCTGCCCTAAGGAAGTTTCGGATTTATATGACAGGCTCAACAGGGAATACCGCTATAAAATAAATATGAAAGAAGAATATTCGGATAATCTTCATTATGTTGCACAGAGCATTCGAGATGAATTTTCAAAGCTCGGATATTCGGAGGAAACGGTGTCTGATATGCTTGTCAGGTATCTGTACGGCAATGAAAAACGCTCGAAACAGCTTTTGTGGTTTTGTTACGGACAGTACATTTTTAACAATCTTGAAAAAAATGTAAAGTATAAAAAGACAAAGGCAATAAAGTGTATATGCTGCGGTGAATGGGTTGAGGTAAACCTGCTGTCAAGGGCATGCCGATGTGAGACATGTCAGCGGGAAGAAAATAAACGCATTAAACGCGAATATAAAAGGAAGCAAAAAAACAGTAGAAATATCTGAGCCGTCTGAAAACGGACGTTATTTACGGACCGGAAAAAATACGTATTAGACATAAACGTCCGTAAATAACGGAATTTTATTTGTTGCTATATGGAGAGCCATACCGCACAACTAAAGAAATGATTATTGCCTTAAGCTGAAACGGAGGAAGAATTTTATTTGATAATAACACAGGACGATTTGGTAAAAGGTATATCCGAAAAAGAAAATATTGATTTGGCGACTGTAAGGAAGGTTTTTAAATCAGCGGAGGATATTGTATTTTTGTACTTATCTTCTACTGAGCCTGCCGAAAATATCTCGCTGAAAATTTTCAACGGATTAAATGTAAACAGAAAATATGTCGGTGAAAAAGTATATTCCAAAGGAATGTTTAAAAATTTAAACTCATCTGAGCATGTAAACATTTCCGCCAATATTACGAAATATTACAAAAACAGGGTAAATGATAACCTGTTTGTCCGATAAATTCCTTCTTTTCCGGCGGCGGTGCTGATATTAATCGGTACTGCCGTCGGTGTCATATACTCATTTCTGTTTTGTGGAATATAGTCAAAAGGATGTGAAAAATTCAAGTTATGAAATTAAGCTATTTTGATTTAATATCCCCATGTCCGATACATGTAAGCGGCGTCGGAGATATTTTTTCGCCTACGCTGCGCCGTATAGCGCAAATTGGCGCAGAGACATACAATTTCTATTTATCTCTTCTGCTGGCAGATGAAAAGACACTGTTTTCTGATGATGCAATGATCGATTTTCTTAAAAATTCACTCGCTTTTTTCTTTAAGGAAGAAATCTTTTATTACAGCGATGAGCGCTGCTTTATTGTGACAAATAACGCTGCTTCAGTGATTACGGATATTGAAGCGCTGAGCGGGGGCAGAAAACTTTCTGACACAGATATTGTCGGAGTGATAACCGGAGATAACTTTTCACAGATATGCGACTTAATACTTCAGCTGAATAATATTAAGCGCAGAGATGAGGATATTTCAAAGGTTAAGAATAAAAAGGCGCTTGATATTCTGAAAAAAATACAAAAAGGCAGAGCTGAAAGACAGAAGAATAAAAAAGCAGATAAAAATATGGAAATTGCAAATATTATCTCCGCAGTTGCCAACAGACATCCTTCATTAAATATGATAAATATATGGGATTTAACCATATATCAGCTATGGGATGCATTTGCCAGATTATCAAATAACAGTATATACGACATTCAGTCAATGAGTGTTGCAGCATGGGGCGACAAAGACAATCATTTTGATGCGGCGGCATGGTTCAAAAGAATAGAATAACGGAGGAAATTTTTATGTCAAACACAAACATGGCAAACCGTGAAGTTTGCGACCTTATTTTCGTGGATTATTCCACAAAGAAACCATTTTTAAATTTGGATTTTGCGAATGTGAGCACAACTGAGCTTACGGGAGAATCTGTATTTGCATACGGCGGCAAGGGACACCCTAAAAAGGTACAGTTTGCCGGTGAACGCGGGGGTACTATTACAATCGAGACTCAGATTCAGACAGTTAAATTGTGGCAGCTTATCACAGGCGGTGAGGTAAGCAAATCAGCAAAGTTTGTGACAAGAATTGAGACTGCTGTAGGCGCCGACGGCACAAAGATTACACTTACGGATACACCTGTAGAGGGAAGCGTAGTTGTATATGAGGCTGACGATGACTGCGGAACAGAGCTTGAGTGTTCTGTGTCAGATAAGGCAATCACTCTCACTTCTGCTCTCACAGAGGGCGATAAGGTAATTGTTTACTATATGAAGGAGGTTGCAGATAATGTTGAGAGAATCAACATTAAGTCTACAAGTTTTCCAAAGAACTTTATCGTTTACGGCGATACTGTTATGAAGACTGAGGATGACGAGGTTCTTCCATATAAGCTTACAGCTTACAAGGTTGCTCCTCAGAGCAATATGTCACTCAGCTTTTCAAATAACGGTGATCCGGGCTCTATCACAATTACCTGTGACCTTATGGCAGATGAGGATGACAACATTTTAGACCTTGTGCTTATCGAAGAGTAAGCACATATATAATGCTTTGGGCGGTGTAATTACAATGTAATTGTGCCGCCTATTTTTTACGCTGTTTTTATTAAAATGTATTAAGGAAAGGCTTGGTCAAGGATGAAAGAAATTATAGAATTGATACCTGTATTGGCGATAGCCATTGTGATGAATATAGCAGCGGGGCTTTATTATAATATCGGAAAAAAAGAAATAGATTTCAGCTGGAAAACTTTTATGTCAGGGGTCATAAAGGCTGCTATTGTGGCTGCTTTGTTTATAGGAACGGCATACTGTTTTGATGTTGTAGATTTGTCCTCCGCAGGGGTGACACCGCTGTTTGTGATGTCATCGGCTATAACACTGTATGTAGTAAAGGCGCTCACGTCACTTTCAAAAATTTTAGGTG
>CASFUI010000099.1 GCA_949297565.1 uncultured Eubacteriales bacterium | reverse complement strand
CAAAGAAAATAGCGGGACTTTACGACCTTGCGTTAAAAATGGGTGCTCCTGTTATAGGTCTGATTGACTGTGCGGGCATAAGACTCCAGGAGGCAACTGACGCGCTGTCAGGTTTCGGAGAGGTTTACAGAAAAATGTCAGATGCATCTGGGGTTATTCCTCAGATTACTGCGGTTTATGGAAACTGCGGCGGCGGTCTCGCTGTTTTGGCAGGTCTTTCTGATTTTACATTTATGGAGGAGAAAAACGGTCATCTTTTTGTAAACAGTCCTAATGCTTTAGAAGGAAATTATACAGAAAAGCTTGATACTTCAGACGCCAAGTTCCAGGCAGAGTCAGGAGTTATAGATTTTGCCGGAGACGAGGATGCTATCGCAAACGGCATTCGTCAGCTTGTATCTATTCTGCCTGCTAATAATGAGACAGAGCCGTTTACCGACAGCCAGGATGATTTGAACAGAATATGTGCCGATATGGCGGCTGAAATTGCGGACCCTGCTCTTGCTCTTTCTGACATTTCGGATGATAACCTTTTTGTTGAGGTTAAGTCTGAGTTTGCTAAGGAGGTTGTGACAGGTTTTATTCAGATTGACGGCTCTACAATCGGAGCTGTTGCAAACAGAACTGCACAGTTTGATGAAAACGGCGAGAAGTCAGCAGAGTATGACGCAGTCCTGACAGTAGACGGAGCCTACAAAGCAGCTGATTTTGTGAATTTCTGTGACGCGTTTGAAATCCCTGTTCTTACACTCACCAATGTGAAGGGATTTGAGGCTACGGTGCGCAGCGAGAGAGCTATTGCGAAGGCGGCTGCAAAACTCACATTCGCATTTGCAAATGCAACTGTCCCAAAGGTTAATGTTATAACAGGAGAGGCATACGGAAGCGCTTATGTGACAATGAATTCAAAAGCGCTTGGTGCAGATGTTACATACGCGTGGAGCAACGCAAGCATAGGAATGATGGATGCAGTGCTCGCGGCAAAGATTATGTATTCAGACGAGGCTGCAAAGTCAGATGATTTTCAGGCTGTAATATCTGAAAAGGCGGCAGAGTACGCAAAGCTTCAGTCAAGTGTTGAGTCTGCTGCTTCAAGAGGCTATGTTGACACGATTATAAATCCTGAAGATACAAGAAAATATGTTGCGGCAGCATTTGAGATGCTGTACACAAAGAGAGAGGATAGACCTGACAAAAAGCATGGAACGGTCTGATGTAGAGGTGAGGCAATATGAAGAAGATTAAATTGAAAAAATTCTTACTGTTGTTTTGCGTTTTGGCGTGTGTGTTTGGTCTGACAGCCTGCTCTGAAATTATTTCTTCTGATGAGGCAAAGGTGTCAAAGAAAGAAAAGCAGCTTGCATCAGTTTCTTCAGAGCTTGAAGAGTGGTCTGTTGATATGATAAATTATCTGAACACAGCTTCAGATGAAGAAGTCAAGGAAAACGCGGAAAATGCTGTCGGTATTGATGAGTTAAACGGAAAGCAGTATATAGTTAATCCTGACGGCATGAATGTGACAACTGTAGGATTTTGCAACAGCTGGGTTAAGAGCCGCGGCGATTTAGGCAGTTTAAAGTCTGTCGACAGTGTTGATGTTGAAATCAGCGATGAGACAGGAACCTTGTGTACAGTTGTAATTGATACAACCTATGATAAGAGAAAGTGTACGTTCGAGCTGGTTTTTGACGAAGATTATAACCTTAATGGTGCGGCAATCAACGCGGTATATACTACCGGCGAAAAAATGGAGAAAGCTGTGCTGAATACTGTTATCGGTATGGGTACAGTGTTTATCGTGTTGATTTTTATTTCGTTTATTATTTCTTTGCTTAAATATGTAAATAAAATAGGTGCAAAGAAAGAGCCTGAGACAAAGGCTTCTGAGGGCGTTGACAACGCTATTTCACAGATAGTTACCGCTGAGGAAAATGAGACTGATGATTTTGAACTTGTAGCGGTTATAACAGCTGCGATAGCGGCTTCTGAGGGAACATCCTCCGACGGGCTGGTTGTTCGTTCAATTAAGAGAAGAAAATAAAAAATATATATTTAATGGAGGATAAAAACAATGAAGAATTATACAATTACTGTTAATGGTAATGTTTATGATGTTACAGTTGAAGAGGGAAAGACAGGCGGACCTGTAAAGCCGGCAGCGCCAAAGCCGGCAGGTCCTAAACCGGAAGCTCCTAAGCCGGCAGCTCCGTCAGGTGTCCAGGGGGCAGTTAAAGTAAACGCACCTATGCAGGGTAAGATTTTAAAGGTTAATGTTGCAGCCGGAGATGCTGTAAAGAAGGGTGATATTCTGCTTATTCTTGAGGCAATGAAAATGGAAAACGAAATCTTTGCACCACAGGATGGAACTGTCGCAACAGTTGAATGTTCAGTTGGTGATTCAGTTGAGACTGGAAAAGTTTTAGTTTCCATGAACTAGTCGATTTAGAGGAATCATTTAAACTGGAGGTTAAAAGATGAGTTATATTATAACAACATTGGGAAACCTCATACAGCAGTCAGCGTTTTTTGGTTTGACATGGGGAAATTACCTTATGATTGCTGTGGCTTTGGTTTTCTTATATTTGGCGATTAAAAAAGGATACGAACCTCTGCTTTTAGTACCGATTTCTTTCGGTATGCTGCTTGTTAATCTCTATCCAGATATTATGCTTGCGGTTGAAGATTCAAACAACGGTATAGGCGGTTTGTTGCATTATTTTTATCTGCTTGACGAGTGGAGTATTCTTCCGTCGTTAATTTTCCTTGGCGTCGGAGCCATGACGGATTTCGGACCGCTTATAGCGAATCCAAAGAGCTTCCTTATGGGTGCGGCAGCTCAGCTCGGTATTTTTGTCGCATACATTCTTGCTATATTTATGGGCTTCCCTGACAAAGCGGCAGCGGCAATTTCGATTATCGGCGGTGCTGATGGTCCTACATCTATCTTCCTTGCCGGAAAGCTCGGACAGACTAAGTATTTGGGACCTATTGCGGTAGCGGCATATTCATATATGTCTCTTGTTCCTATTATCCAGCCGCCTATTATGAAGCTTTTCACAACCGAAGAGGAAAGAAAGATTAAGATGGACCAGTTAAGACCTGTTTCTAAGCTTGAAAAAATTCTTTTCCCTATTATCGTAACTATTGTGGTTGTATTGATTCTGCCTACTACGGCTCCGCTTGTAGGTATGCTTATGCTCGGAAACCTGTTTAAGGAGAGCGGTGTTGTTAAGCAGCTCACAGAGACAGCGTCAAATGCTCTTATGTACATTGTAGTTATTATTCTCGGAACATCTGTCGGTGCGACAACAAGCGCTGAGGCATTCCTGAATTTAGATACCTTAAAGATTGTAGCGCTCGGACTTGTGGCGTTTGCGTTCGGTACAGCCGGAGGCGTATGGCTGGGAAAGATTATGTGCAAGCTGTCTGGCGGAAAAATCAATCCTCTTATCGGCTCGGCGGGTGTATCGGCGGTGCCTATGGCGGCGAGAGTTTCACAGAAGGTCGGTCAGGAGGCAGACCCGTCAAACTTCCTGCTTATGCATGCTATGGGACCTAACGTTGCCGGAGTTATCGGTACAGCGGTTGCCGCAGGAGCATTTATGGCAATGTTCGGCGTAATGTAAAAATATTTAAGGACTATATACTAAAATGATTTGGAGGATTATAAGATGGCAGAACAGGTTAAAAAACCATTAAAAATAACGGAAACCGTATTGCGTGATGCACATCAGTCGTTAATTGCGACAAGAATGACGACAGAGCAGATGCTTCCAATAGTCGACACAATGGATAAGGTCGGCTATCACTCAGTAGAGTGCTGGGGAGGAGCAACATTTGATGCTTCACTTCGATTTCTCAAGGAAGACCCGTGGGACAGACTTCGCAAGTTAAGAGACGGTTTTAAACACACAAAGCTGCAGATGCTTTTCAGAGGTCAGAATATTCTCGGTTATAATCATTATTCGGATGATGTTGTTGAGTATTTTGTACAGAAATCAATAGCAAACGGTATTGATATTATACGTATTTTTGACTGTTTCAATGATTTGAGAAACCTCGAGACGGCTGTTAAGGCCGCGAAGAAAGAGAAAGGTCATGCGCAGATTGCTCTCTCATATACAATCGGTGACGCTTATACGCTCGATTACTGGAAAGAGACAGCAAAGAAGATAGAAGATATGGGGGCGGATTCAATCTGTATCAAGGACATGGCGGGACTTCTGGTGCCATATAAGGCAACAGAGCTTGTTCAGGCGTTAAAAGACGGCTCGTCACTTCCGCTTCAGATACATACACACTATACATCAGGCGTTGCGTCAATGACTTATCTTAAGGCTGTTGAAGCCGGAGCAGATATAATTGATACGGCGATTTCACCGTTTTCAATGGGAACAAGCCAGCCGGCAACTGAAGTTATGGTTGAGACTTTTAAGGGCACTCCGTATGATACGGGGCTTGACCAGAACATTCTTTCTGAGATTGCAAATTATTTCCAGCCTATGAGAGACGAGGCTTTAAAGAGCGGCCTCATGAATACCAAGGTGCTTGGCGTAAATATCAAGACGCTTCTTTATCAGGTACCGGGTGGTATGCTTTCAAATCTTGTCTCACAGCTTAAAGAGGCAGGTGCAGAGGACAAATATCAGGCAGTTCTTGAGGAGATTCCTAGAGTTCGCAAGGACTTCGGCGAGCCGCCTCTTGTTACGCCTTCATCACAGATTGTCGGAACACAGGCAGTGCTCAATGTGCTTCAGGGTGAGCGCTATAAGATGATTACGAAGGAGTCAAAGAAGGTTCTTGCCGGTGAATTCGGTCAGACCGTTAAGCCTTTTAATCCGGAGGTACAGAAGAAGGCTATCGGTGATATGAAGCCTATTACCTGCCGTCCGGCAGATTTAATCGAGCCTCAGCTTGAGAAGTTTAAAAATGACCCTGTTGTTAAGGAATATAAGCAGCAGGATGAGGATGTACTTTCATATGCTTTGTTCCCGGCAGTTGCCACGGAATTCTTTAAATACAGAGAGGCACAGCAGACCAAGGTTGACCCTAAGGCTGCTGATACAGAGAATAAGGCATATCCTGTATAAAATAAATAATATGAACGGCGCTCTGATTTTTTGTCGGAGCGCCATTTTTAATGTTACCATAATCATTCTTGTAAATAATACAGTGCTGTGTTAATATAGCAGCATGTCAAAGGCATTTAAAATTTAATAAGAGTGTATTTGATAAGCGCTGCAATACGCAAAAGGCAGTGCAGAAATGAGGAAAATTGTGAAAAAGAAGAATGTCAAGGTCTGTATTGTCGGAGGAGGCAAGGTTGGTATCGAGCTGGCGTCACAGCTTACGAATACGGGCTGCGAGGTAACTGTGATTGATATTAATCTTGATTTGATTAACAAAATTTCCAATTCATTAGACGTTATCTGTTATCAGGGAAACGGTGCTTCTCTGGCAATATTGGATGATGCAGGTGTGAGCGAAGCAGATATTTTTATAGCCGTGACCGGCTCAGATGAGTTAAATATATTAAGCTGTCTCACAGCCCACTCGATTGGTGCCAAAAATCCCATCGCGAGAGTCAGAAATGCTGAGTATGCTGTTCAGTCTGAGTTTTATATGGAAAAATTCGGTCTTGCAATGACTATTAATCCGGACTTTACGGCTGCGAGGGAGATACAGCGTCTTTTACATTTCCCGCAGGCAACTAAAATAGAGCTGTTCGGAAAGGGCCGCTGTGAGCTTGTGGAGATGAAGATAGAACATGGAAATGCGATTATAGGAAAAAATCTTTTCGAGATTAATCAGAAAATGAGAATGAATATCCTTATCTGTGCGATTGTGAGAAATAATGACATATTTATTCCTAACGGTGACGATATTGTGGCAGAAAATGATGTTCTTTACATAACAGGTTCCCCTAAAGCCTTTAATGACGCAATGGAGAAGATGAAATTAAAGGTGAGACATATCAATTCTGTTTTGATTGCGGGAGCGAGCCGTATCGGATTTTATCTGGCGAATCTTCTCAATAAAAACGGCGTAAATGTTACTGTCGTCGAAAAGGTGCACAGCAGGGGAAGTGAGATTGCGGGGCTGGTACCGGGAATTTCGGTTATTTGCAGTGATGCTATGGAATATTTTGAGTCTATGTTAGAGTCAGATATTAAAAATACAGACGCCTTTGTGACGCTTACAAATAATGACGAGTACAATCTGATTGCCGGTATGCTGGCAGAAAAACGCAATATATATAAAGTTATAACAAAAATGAATTCACATTCGGCTCTCAAGGAGCTGCAGAAAAATACAAAAATTTGCAGCGTTTCCAAGGAAGATGCGGTTACGGATGCTATTATAGGATATTCAAGGTCGCTTCTTGCAGCGGAGAAGTTTGATTCGATTTCATCGCTTTACAGACTTATGGACGGGAAAATTGAGTTTGTTGAGTTTAAAATAACTTCAGATGAAGCTTATCTCGGCAAGTCTATAAAGGACCTTAGCGTAAAGAAAGGATTTCTTATAGCCAGTATAATACGAAAGCGCAGGCTTATTGTCCCAAGAGGTGACGATGTGATAGAAAAGGGCGATTCTGTTTTAGTATGTACCTTAAATAACAGTATTTTAAGATTACAGGATATATTTGCAGGGGTGTAGGAAGTCATGAATAGAAGAAGAGTTCTTAAAATCCTTGGGAAAATAATTTTAACCGAAGCGATACTCATGGTGCCCGCTCTGATAGTTGCGCTGATATACAATGAAGGAGATGCGCCGTATCTGTTCTGTACGATTATTTTTGCGGCGCTCGCAGGATTTGCGCTTTCGGGTGTAAAAGCTCCGGAGAGAAGAATGGGCAGTCGTGACGGATACTGTGTTGTTGCGCTGGCGTGGATTATTATAAGCCTTATAGGGGCTGTTCAGCTGTATCTTACAGGACAGTTTCGTTCATACTGGTCGTCTCTTTTTGAGATTATATCGGGTTTTACGACAACGGGAGCCTCAGTTCTTGCTTATCCTGAGCTTCTGCCTCACGGAGTACAGTTTTGGAGATGTTTTACTCACTGGGTAGGCGGCATGGGTGTTCTTGTATTTGTTATGATGATTATGCCCATGGAAAATGAAAATTCGATGCATCTTGTAAGGGCGGAGGTTCCGGGACCTATTGCGGGAAAACTGGTGCCGAGAATGAAAAAAACCTCGCTTATTTTGTATGGAATATACACGGCAATGACAGTGATTTTAGTTATATTGCTTCTGGCTGGCGGTTTGAATTTGTTTGACGCGCTCACGCTTTCGTTCGGAACTGCCGGTACGGGTGGATTTTCTATATCTTCTGTTGGAATTGCGGGGTATAACAGCGCGTATATAGAGATTGTAATTGGTGTATTCATGCTGTTGTTCGGTATCAATTTTAATGCGTATTATCTTATACTTATAAAGCGTTTCAAAGATGTACTTAAAATAGAAGAGATAAAATGGTATCTTGGATTTGTGGCATTTGCAGTAGTTACGATTACAATTAATATATGTACAAGTATCTCGGCAGTTTCGCTGTGTTTGCGTCAGGCTTTTTTTCAGGTTTCAAGTGTCATAACAACAACAGGATTTGCGACGGTTGACTTTGAAAGGTGGCCCGAGTACTCGAAACATATGCTTACGCTTCTGATGATTATAGGCGCGTGTTCTGGCTCAACAGGAGGCGGATTAAAGGTGTCAAGGGTGATTGTTATGGTCAAAAGTTTTTTTACGGAAATAAGACACATTATTGACCCGAGTGCTGTTACGGTTGTGAGGCTTAACGGAAAGCCGCTGGATAAAGATACGCTTATTTCAGTAAGGGTGTACGCTTCATGTTACTTTATGCTGATTTGTATTTTTACACTTGTCATATCGCTTAATGGATTTGATATGACTACTAATCTGACGGCTGTGCTGTCGTGTTTTAACAATATAGGTCCAGGGCTTGGCGGCGTCGGTCCGATGTCAAATTTTTCGTGCTATTCTGACTGGGCTCAGTGTATACTCTCGATAGCTATGCTGACAGGCAGACTGGAGATATTTCCGATGTTTATGTTGTTTTCTAAATCTGTGCATCGCAGACGAGGAGTATGATCTGTGATATGACGTAAAATCAGCGGTTTTTTGTCCGGGGAAACCGGTAAAATGAGAGGTGTCTCATACGACACTTAGAAGAATAACCCGGACATTTTAATAAAAATGTATTTATCAAAAGGCGGAAAATGATATGATTAAATTCGAAAGATGCAGTGTGATGAACTTTGAGAATGCTATACGAGGAGCCAGAAATCCAATGAATAGCTGGGACAGAATGGACAGCAGAACTGTTGACGGACAGTTTGAGTTCGGACCTAATGATCTGGGACTCGCAAAAAGATTATGCAGGGCAGGGAGCGACCACAGAAAGTTTATTCGTCAGATTTTTGTGACTGTGGATATTACAGCACCGCTTTACTGGTGGAAGGAATACGAT
>CASFUI010000098.1 GCA_949297565.1 uncultured Eubacteriales bacterium | reverse complement strand
TCTGAAGAATCATGGCTGAAATTTCCTGTGGAGTATATTTCTTTCCGTCTATCTCTACTTTATAGTCAGTACCCATATGTCTCTTGATAGATGAAATTGTCTTATCTGCGTTTGTAACAGCCTGACGCTTTGCAGGATCACCTACAAGACGCTCGCCGTTCTTTGTAAATGCGACAATAGAAGGAGTTGTTCTGAGACCTTCCGTATTTGCGATGACAACAGGCTTGCCGCCCTCCATAACTGCCACGCATGAGTTTGTAGTACCTAAGTCAATACCAATAATCTTTCCCATATTAATCTTCCTTTCTGTGCTCGGCACATAAAATAACTTTTTTTGATAATCTGTGTTTCAATTATTACCGCATGTCAGGAACGCTAATTTGCAACCTTAACCATGCTGTGACGGATAACCGTCTCTCTATATGTGTAACCCTTTTCAAACTCTTCAACGATTATATTCTCGCCGACAGAGTCGTCATCCACATGCATAACAGCATTGTGAATATCAGGATTAAACTCCAAACCAAGCGCCTCGATAGGTTTTACATCTAAGTCATCAAGCATCTTCATCGTCTGCTTGTAAACCATATCCATACCTTTGGCAAATGGTGTCTCCTTTTCTTCATCCGTGATTGATTTAAAACCACGCTCAAAATTATCAACAATAGGCAGCAGCTTCTTTATTACATCGGAAGCCCCCATCTCAAACATCGCTGACTTTTCTTTATCTGTTCGCTTTCTGTAATTATCAAACTCAGCCATTTGACGCTTCACCTTATCCTGAAGTTCTTCAATCACAGCGTCTCGTGGGTCTTTCTTTTTATTCTCCGTATTATCGGCATCAGCAGCCTTCTCCGCATCACTTGCAGCCTCAGTCTCATCTGCATCTGCGTTGTCGGCCTGAGTTTTTACAGACTCAGCGTCATTTTCATCGGTTTTTTCCCCGTCGCATTTCTGCTCTTCTTTTTTGTCAACCTTTTCATTTTCTAATGCTTGCTTTTTCTTTTCTTCTTTTTTAGACACTTTCAAAACCAACCTTTCCTATGTTTTCTTAAAGACATCATCCAACTGCGTCTGGAGAGTCTTAAGCTTCTCAACCACCTTGTCGTAATCCATACGCTTAGGCCCGATAATTCCTATCGTTCCTCTCATTCCGTCCTGCAGCTCATATGTTGCCGTGACAACACTGCAGTCCTTCATGGACTCGACCGGTGCCTCGTTGCCTATATACACCTGAATTCCGCTGTTTGACTGCTCTTCATCCTCTTCAATCTTAACAAAATCACTGAGGCTCTGTTTTTCTTCAAGCGCATATATCAGCTCGCTCGCCTTAGACGAATCGCTGAGTTCAGGATACTTAAAAATGTTGGTGGCACCGCTGGTGTAAATCTTTAAATTGTCTTCACTGCTGATTGTCTCAACAACCGCATCGACAACCTCTTTCACCAACTGCGTATGTTCTCCCGCCTGATTTTCCATCCTTGAGACGATACTCAAATTCATCTCCTGCAAGGACAACCCTGTCAGACTGGTATTCAAAAGGATATTCAGCTTTAACAGATTCTCCTGGGACAGTTCTTCACTTACAGTGATAACCTTGTTGCGGATTACATTTCCCTCCATTACGATAACAGCCAGGATTTCATTTGTCTCCAGCTGCGAAAGCTGAACAAACTTGAGCTTATTTCCTCTGACCTGCGGCGCGCTGACCATTGTCGCGTAATTGGTATCCTTTGCAAGAGCCTTCGCCACACTCTGTAGAAGCTCTTCAACTCTGTCAACCTTCTGTGAAAGAAAATCCCTCATCGACTTGAGCTCTTTTTCCCGGTCAGCAACAAGCTGTTCTCTGTTCACTAAATCGTTCTCTTTCTGGAGCATCATATCATCCACATAAAATCTGTACCCCTTATCTGTGGGAATTCTTCCCGCAGATGTGTGAGGCTGGACTATATACCCCATCTCCTCCAAATCTGCCATCTCATTTCTTATAGTGGCAGAGCTGAGCTTTAAATCTGCATATTTGGAAATCGTTCTGGAGCCAACAGGTTCGCCGGTTTCAAGATAATTCTTAATGATTGCTTTCAGAATCTTGACTTTTCTGTCATCCAGTTCCATAGCGGCTCTCTTCCTTTCCTCTATCCTTTTATCTTTGTTAGCACTCGTTTGATTGGAGTGCTAACATTTGATATACATAAAATATCACTCATCAGAGCTAATGTCAACACCCTTGACAATTTTTTTTATTAACAAATTCTAAAATTCTAATATTTATTTTTTCATTTTTTTCATTATATATTCCGCCGGACTCGATCTCACCTCTTGCGTCAAGCTCACCGCAGACGTCTAATCCTATTACTTTTGCGGTTTTGAATATTTTTTCAAGCATCTCAAGAAGAACACTCGTTTTCATACTTCCCTGGTCCCAGTTTGTCATACATTCTTCCCTGCAAAGTACATCTTTATCCACCGAAATATACACAGGACGCCCACCAGCCAGAAAATTTTCCAACCATTTCCGCACTCCGTCCTCTCCGAACTTCTCAAGCTCCCTGGCGGTCAAAAAATCAAACCCCATGTCTTTCATCTGCCGCGTGACATACTCATCGTTTACACCTATTACAGCTATATTCATATTCCGAATATTTTCCCGGCTGAAACTGTTATCACCAACACTCAGCCCCGCCGCAACATCCTTAACCCAGCTTCCGCACGAAAGCACATCTCCGAACGCCGGGCTTTGCATATCCGGATGATTGTCAAACACTATAAGATCAAACGGCTCATCTATAAAATCAAGCCACAGTTTGCTCAGATAATGATAATTTCCGCCGTCTATAAAATGAACGCCTCCTGCTGAATGATTTTTCATCATTACCTTTAAATTGCGCTGAGCCTCATCATCGCAATAGCAGTCTGTTCCCCTCATATTCTCCGCGTCAATAAAAGCGGCGCCGCAGCCCTTTAATTTTTTTATGAAATCAGTCTGCTTTTTATAAATGCCCGACATATTCATAACAGTTATGTTATATGGCCGATTATAAAAATTATGTCTTTTCATAATAATCCTCTTTTCTGAGCGACTTGTCGCAAAGAGACGATGAGAAATCCGCGCAGGCAGTTTCTCATCTGCCATAATGGCTGTCTGTAACACTCCGTCAAAATATTCTTTCAAAAAATAAACGGGCAACTTTCGTTGCCCGCAATATCTTAAAATTCTAAATTCCAAGAATCTTTTTCACGCTCGCGCTCATCTCGTCTACCTCGCAGACTGTATCGTGAAGCACAGGCGCTGTGCGGATTTCCTCGATTGCTTTAGGAACCGCAACATTTGACAGCTTGCTGAGCTCATCCACAAGCTCAAAGTCTGACATTGAATCGTACTTTGAATCAATCGCATTCATAACGCTTCTTGTAAACTTATAAGGGCTTGCAGTAGACGCAATCACCGTCACCGTATCATCCCCTGTATCTTTTTTGTATTTTTCATAAACAGTAGCAGCCACGGCTGTATGTGTATCAATTATATATCCTGTATCTTCATACAGTCTCTTAATAGCAGCCGCGTCCTCAGCCTCCGTCGCATAATTTCCGTAGAAATCTGAGAGCTGCGCCTTCATCTCAGGTGTAATCTCATACTTTCCCGTCTCCCTCAGCGATTTCATAAGCTGTGAATTCTTCTCGGCACTGTTTCCCGCAATTCTGTAAATAAGGCGCTCCAAATTGCTTGAAATAAGAATATCCATAGAAGGTGAGGTTGTCAGAACAAAATCCCTGTTCCTGTCATACTTGCCTGTCGAGAAGAAGTCATACAGAACTTTATTCTCATTAGACGCACAGATAAGCTTATTAATAGGAAGTCCCATATTTTTTGCGTAAAACGCAGCAAGTATATTTCCGAAATTTCCGGTAGGGACAACCACGTTAATCTTATCCCCCGCCTTAATCTCACCGTCCGCGAGCAGTCTTGTGTAAGCATACACATAGTAGACAATCTGCGGAACTAAACGTCCTATATTAATGGAATTAGCTGACGAGAACTGGAAACCTGCGGCATCCATCTCCTTCTCCAAATCCTTGTCGCCGAAAATCTTCTTTACACCAGTCTGCGCATCGTCAAAATTCCCTTTGATTCCGATTACATATGTATTATCGCCTTTCTGTGTAATCATCTGCCTCTCCTGGATAGGGCTGACACCGTTCTTTGGATAAAATACTATAATACGCGTACCCTTGACATCGGCAAACCCTGCAAGAGCCGCCTTTCCCGTATCTCCCGAAGTTGCCGTCAAAATGACAATCTCATTGTGTACGTCATTCTTCTTTGCTGAGGTTATAAGCAAATGTGGAAGTATGGACAGCGCCATATCCTTAAACGCGATAGTTGCGCCGTGAAAAAGTTCCAGATAGTAAGCGCCGTCAGCCTTGACAAGCGGTGCGATTACATCTGTATCAAACTTCTCATCATATGCCTTGTCTATACACGCCTTAAGCTCTTCCTCCGTAAAGTCATCCAGCATAAGCTTCATTACTTCATATGCAACTTCCCTGTATGACATAGCAGATAATTCCTCAAGGCTCTTGTCCAGTGCCGGTATCTTCTCAGGCACAAACAGACCTCCGTCAGGAGCCAATCCCTTTAGGATTGCCTGTGACGCGGTAACCTTTACGCTGTCGTCTCTGGTACTTCTGTAAAACAAACTCATTCCTTTTTCCACCCTTAAATTCATTTACTAATTCCGTATGGAAATATCAATCAAGTTACTTTATAATAAAACCATAGAAGCAAATTATCAAAAACGCCTCATCTCTTGATATATCCAAACGCATTTACGTTATTATACAACACACTTATCAATAAAAACAATACATAATTACAAAAAACTACTATATGAAAGAGGTATAATCCATGCCAGTAGGCGTCTACACAGCGCGAAAAAAAGACGGTACAGTATACTACCGCTCGTCCGTGACATACAAAAACAAGCACATAAGTCTTGGCAGCTTTGACTCTGCAGACGACGCAAACAAAGCCTATCTTGAAGCATGCGACATTTTAAGCTCTCCGTTAAAATACCGTGTAAATTCAGAACTGCACACCACCTCTTACTCACCCGAGCTTAAAATACCGTTCGAAAAATTTATTATTCTCATAAATTTCAGGGACAGCGGCATTTACATTAAAACTCCGATTTATCTCTGCCAAAACTGCTTTCTGTATTTTATCGGCGAGAGAACAGCTCTCATTTTTAACACTGACGATTTATTCTATTATTCCAACCACAAAATAATGGCACGCGGCGGCTATTATTTTGTAAACGACTTCGGAATGCAGACAAGCATACTGTCACGCTACGGTATCCGTGCGCACTCTGTAAAGGGACGCGATTACATTTTCCGCAACGGCGACACCTGTGATTACAGATATGAAAATATCCTGGTAGTCAACCGATACCGCGGTGTAGAAAAAACAGAAATCAAAGGGCACATAAAATACCGCGCCTCTATACATATCAAAGGAATTTACCGACTCGGCTTATATGACTCGGAAGTACAAGCAGCTATCGCCTACAACAAAGCTGTCGATATGCTCTCCGAATTCAGCAGCGTAAAATACGAAAAAAATTTTATTGAGGATATTTCCTCAATCCAATACGCCTCAATCTACAATAAAATAAAATTATCCGGAAATTTCAGAAAATATGCGAAGATTATTAAAGCTAAAAATCTCCCGCATAAGTCCTGATATTTCCGGAATGCATTCATGTCAGCGGGATGCCCGCTTCCATTACTTATTATTAATGTAATTTATAAGACCTTCGGCCTTGATGATTTTCTGCATGAACTCAGGGAACGCCTGACCTGTAAACGACTCGCCTGTCGTCCTGTCAGTGATAATTCCGCTGTCAAAGTCAACCTCTACCTCATCTCCGGCATTGATTGCCCTTGCTGCCTCAGGACATTCTATAATAGGAAGTCCTATGTTAATTGAATTTCTGTAAAATATTCTCGCAAATGTCTCAGCGATAACACAGCTCACCCCTGCTGCCTTGATAGCAATAGGCGCATGTTCTCTCGACGAGCCGCATCCGAAGTTCTTATTTGCGACAATAATATCGCCTTTCTTTACATTTTTTATAAAATCCTTATCAATATCCTCCATACAATGTGTGGCAAGCTCTGCCGGGTCAGACGAATTCAGGTATCTGGCCGGAATAATAACGTCTGTATCCACATTGTCGCCATATTTAAAAACTCTTCCTTCAGCTTTCATTACTAATCCTCCATAAATTTTAATCGGCAAGCCGCAGCGCGGCTTAACTCCACTTTTTATAAACCGAGCTCAGACGGCTGGCTGATTTTTCCTGTAACAGCGCTTGCTGCCGCAACAGCAGGACTTGCGAGATAAATCTCAGAATTTACATGTCCCATGCGTCCTACAAAGTTTCTGTTTGTTGTGGAAACGCAGCGCTCTCCCTCGGCGAGTATTCCCATATAACCTCCGAGACACGGACCGCATGTAGGTGTGCTTACAACAGCGCCGGCATTTATAAATGTCTGTACGAGTCCCTCCTCAATCGCCTGAAGATAGATTTTCTGAGTTGCAGGAATAACAATTACTCTGAGTCCCTTTGCCACCTTTCTTCCCTCAAGGATTTTAGCGGCACAGCGCAAATCGTCAATACGGCCGTTTGTGCAGGAGCCGATTACTACCTGGTCAATCCTGATGTCATCAATCTCGTCAACCGTGTGAGTATTTTCAGGAAGATGCGGAAATGCAACCGTAGGCTTAATATCCGCAAGATTAATTGTTATAGTCTGCTCATACTCAGCATCCTCGTCAGCCTCATACTCAACAAACGGTCTCTTTGAATGTTCCCTTAAATACTCTCTCGTCAAATCGTCAACAGGGAAAATACCGTTTTTTCCACCCGCTTCAATCGCCATGTTTGCTATTGTAAAACGGTCGTCCATGCTTAAATTCGCAATGCCGTCGCCCGTAAATTCCATTGATTTATAGAGTGCTCCGTCAACGCCAATCATTCCTATAATATGAAGGATTATATCCTTGCCGCTCACCCACTTTGAAGGCTTTCCGGTAAGAACAAAACGGATTGCTGAAGGCACCTTAAACCAAGCCTTTCCTGTCGCCATTCCTGCTGCCATATCCGTTGAACCCACACCTGTAGAGAAAGCTCCGAGAGCTCCGTATGTACATGTGTGTGAATCAGCTCCTATGATAACGTCACCCGCAACCGTAAGGCCCTGCTCAGGCAGAAGCGCATGCTCAATGCCCATCTGTCCTACCTCGAAATAATTTGTAATGTCATGCTTCATCGCAAATTCTCTCACGCACTTGCAGTGCTCAGCTGACTTAATATCCTTATTCGGTACAAAATGGTCAGGCACAAGCGCGATTTTATCCTTATCAAATACAGTCTTGACTGTCATTTTATCCATCTCGTGAATTG
>CASFUI010000097.1 GCA_949297565.1 uncultured Eubacteriales bacterium | reverse complement strand
AGACCTCAAGTTCCTCGGACAGCTCATCGTCCGAAAGCGCCTCGACATCCATGCCCTCATCAGACAGATATTCTCTCACTTCTTTTATATTTTCAAAAACCTGAGCAAAACAGTCCTCCAAAAATTCTTCCGCCTCGTCTAAATCAGAAACAACCGGCTCGTCAAACAGTTTGCACTGCTCCTTCAGAAAAACCTCCGCACAAAGCCTCAAATCCTCACCCATAAAATAAAACTCTCCTTTCAAAACGGCAAAACACTACACAAATCAAAATTGAACTATACAAAAACATATCACAGCAATTCCCGTCTTAAAACTCTTTCCACGGAATCGGCGGTATGCGCCGCATAACTCTTAATCTCATCGGCAGCGCCCTCCATAGCATAAGAATGCTCGGCCTGACGCAGCATCTCAATATCATTATAATTATCTCCAAATGCCATGCACTCGGACGGACTGATTTTAAGCCTGTCCTGAACTTTTTTCAGCGCATCGCCCTTACTGACATTCAAATCCATAAAATCCATGTATAAATCACCCGATACTGTAGCCGCAGCCATTCCGCTCCATTTATGAGCAAAATATTCCTTTGAGTTATCTATACCCGACATATCGCAAACAGAAACTTTCAGAATATCCTCCTGAATTTCATCAAGGCTTTTAATAATTTCTGTCTTATACTGTACAATCTTTGTCATTCTGTACAGATACTCCTCAGACTTAGGCATAATATACGCTGTTCTTTCACCCGAAATCAGTACCTCACAATTAGGCACTGACACTATATCTCTTGAGATATCAAGCGCCAAATCATAATCCATTGGCGACTTCACAATAGTTTCCCCTTTATAACGCACCAGCGCACCGTTATCCGAAATATACATAATCGGACTTTTTACCTCTGAAAACAGCCTGACAAGACTCTCGCACTGTCTGCCGCTGGCAGGAGCAAAAATAATTCCTCTCTCACTGAGCAAATCTATAGCCTCACACATCGATGCATCGACGTGCTGCGCGCCGTTTAAAAGAATAGTACCGTCCAAATCACTCGCAACAAGCTTTATCATTCAATATATCCAGCCTTTCTCATCTCCTGATACAATCTGCCTACGGGAAGCCCTACAACAGAATTATAATCTCCCTCTATTCCTGACACAAACGCCGCGAAAGCCCCCTGAATTCCATAGCCCCCGGCCTTGTCCATAGGCTCTCCCGTGTCGATATAAGCCCATATTTCATCATCCGTCATATCGTACACAAAAACCTTTGTCTCCTCATAAAAAGAAACACTCTCTTTTCCGCAGATTAATGTCACTCCGGTAAAAACACTATGGCTTTTGCCGGACAGTCTTTTAAGCATCAAAAACGCATCTTCTCTGTCCTTAGGCTTTCCAAGCACTTTTCCACCAGCATAGACAATAGTATCGGCGCCGATTATAACATATTTGTCGTCATCACCTAAAGCAGCTGCGGCACAGTCCTGTACCGCAGCATTTAAACCTGCAACCGCCTCAGCTTTCTTCTTAGAGAGCTCTAACACCATTTCTTCAGGTGTATTTTTATCCGTAGTCTCCTCGGCATTGCTGGTCACCACACAAAAATCAAGACCAATCTGACTAAGCAGCTCTCTCCTTCGCGGTGAGCCTGATGCCAGTATAATACTCTTTTTCATTATTCAGCCTTTTCCAGACTTCTGTTCATGGCAGATTCAAGCGCATCGATAGAAGCCCTTATAATATCATGGTCAACGCCTATACCGAAATATTCTTTTCCGTTGTCTCCCGTAATTCCGACATATGCGATAGCACTTGATTCAGAGCCCTTGTTGTTAAGTGTATGCTCCTCATAGCAGCATATATCGCAAGGATGCTTAAAATGCTCTGAGAGCGCGTTGCTTACCGCATCGAGACGTCCGTTTCCTTCAGCCTCAACATTCACCTTTTCTCCGTTCTGTTCAATCGTTACAACTGTCTGAATACCGTTAATCTGCTTAAAATGTACCTCTGTAATTCTAAAAACAGGCGTATATTTTTTATAGCGCTTCTCAAATATCTCAAGCACCTCGTCAGGTGAAAGCTCCTTGTGGTTTACATCTGAGACATCCTTAACCGCATATCCCAAATCCTCACGCATTTTCTTAGGCACAATCATTCCGAAATTATGCTCAAGAACATATGCGACACCGCCCTTTCCTGACTGGCTGTT
>CASFUI010000096.1 GCA_949297565.1 uncultured Eubacteriales bacterium | reverse complement strand
CTGCTTTTCCGGCGGCAGAGCTGATAAAACCATAGATGACTGAGCAGCCGGCAGATATGAGAGAATAAGCGCTATAGTCTGAGGATGCTCATCCTGAATAAAGTTGAGAAGCTGGCTTGGGTCAGTCTTTCTTATAAACTCAAACGGACGAACCTGAAGGCTTGCCGTGAGCTTGCTTATTACATCTTTAGCCTTTTCCTCCCCGAGCGCTTTCTCAAGAAGTTCCTTGGCATATCCGATACCGCCCTCAGCAATATACTGCTGCGCAAGACATATCTCATAAAATTCGTTTAACACCTTTTCCTTTGTCTGAGGTGAAACACTGCTTGTATTTGCAATTTCAAGGGTGAGCTGCTCAATTTCCTCCTCCTTGAGATGCTTAAATATTTTGGCAGACTTTTCAGGTCCGAGTGTAATCAGCAGGGTTGCCGCCTTTTCAACACCGTCCATCTCTTTTTCACTGCTCTGTGATGTACCTCTTGCCATTGTTTGCCTCCGTGATTAAAAACTTATTGAACTGAAAGTATTATTCCCAGCCTTCATTGAGCCAGTTGCGCAAAAGCAGCGCAACCGCTTCCGGATTTTCGTCGACAAACTTCTCGATTGCCTTTCGAGTCTCCGATTTCTCCTGCATGTCAATCTCATCCACAGCAGGCTGGTTTTCTCTCGTCTGAGCAAGCATCTGTTCAACAGACAGCTCAGGCTCTGTCTCCTCGACAGTGAGCGGCCTTGCGCTTCTTATTACCACAAATGCCAGCAAGCCGAGTATAACCACAGCAAGTACAATCTGAAGCCAGAATGTAGCCGTTCTGAATACTGTGCTGCCCTGACTGTCCTCAAAATAAGGTCTCTGGTAAGCGAGAACGGATATGTTATCTGCCGCGATGCCTGTTCCCGCAGATATTAAATCTATCCATGTCTGGTCTACTGTCTGAGCAACAGGCTGAGAGTTCTGACTCTTGAACTCCTCCCATGTCATATTGTCAAGATAACCAAGCTCCTCGCACTCATCTTCATTGTAAATAATATTATCTATAAATGTTACAGCAAGACTTGACTCGTCATATACAATCGAGCCCGGCTCTCTTGTTGTCGTTGTTACAAGAGAATTAGGCATATATTGATACTTATGAATCTCATAAGTAGAAGTGCTTCCAGTACCGTTAGTTATTTCATATGTAGTATTATCGGAATCGTTTGTCGTGGTTCCCGGCGTACCGCCCGCACCTGATGTTCCCTCTGAAACT
This sequence comes from uncultured Eubacteriales bacterium, assembly GCA_949297565.1. Taxonomy (GTDB): domain Bacteria; phylum Bacillota; class Clostridia; order Lachnospirales; family Lachnospiraceae; genus Lachnospira. The sequence goes on along the minus strand of CASFUI010000096.1, from coordinate 19,227 downwards.
TCGTCATACGACTCGCCGAATATGGCCTGATCGTCCCCCTGCGTCGAGTACTCCGTCGCTATTGTATTTACCGCATCCCAATCAAGCACATAGTTCAGAGTAAGATTTACATCATCATACATGCCAACTGACAGAAGTCCCTTCCTCAGTGAATTAATTGTTGTAGCCTCTATCTGACCTTTATACTTTTGTTTTCCGGCATAGCTCACACCCGAAACCGTTCCTGAATTGCTGAGCCCCGAAAATAATGTAGTTCCGTCGTTTCCGATAATCGTAATGTTATTTGTCGTGCTGTTTCCCACGGCAGTTGCCAGGAAATTAGCGATACTCTCAGCTGTGTCATCGCCAAGCGTTTTGCTTGTATCGAGGACAACACCAACTGAGGTTTCAGATGTTGTAGAATAAAATGAACTGCTGTCATCAGGAATGTCAACCGTCACGGTTGCTGACCTGATTCCATCCATTCCCTCCAAATCAGACGCAAACTTGGATTCAAGATAATGTGCATATTGCTTTGTCTTGTCCGACTCCGTTGTCGTAAAGCTGCTCTGCATGGCATCTTCAAAGGAATATCCGTCAGACTGTATATCCTCGGATGCTATCGCCATTTTGGCGTTTGTCAGATCCCCTTTTTTCACCTTCACAATAAGCGTATTATCCTGTACCTGATAATCATATCCCTGCTCTGTAAGAATAGATGTGACACTGTTTAACTCTGTATAATCCTCACATGTTGTGAGCACCTGATAATTCGGACGCGTCACAGCAAATGCAATAATAGCGATAGCGATAACAATTACAGCCGCCGTACTTATAATCAGAGTTTTTTGCTTTACGGTCCAGTTCTTCCATGTATCTACTATTCGATTAACAATCTGTTTTAATCGTTCAGCCATTGTACCTTATTACTCCCACTCATCAAATTTGCATATTCATTATCTCTTTATATGCCTCTAAAGCCTTATCTCTCACCGCAACCGTAAACTGAAGAGCAATGTTAGCCTGCTGCTGATACACACCTAACTCATGAGTGTTGGTAAGATTACCGAGCGCAAAATCTATCTCCGCCTGCTGAGCCTGCTGTACATAATTATTTGTGCTTTCTACAAGTCCGGATACAGCGTTAAAAATAGAATCGAAAGTCTGGTCAGCATCTATCTTATCCGCGCTAGTTCCCAGTGTTGCAGACTGTTTCATCGCGTCTGTAACCTTTGTTACATAGTCGCTGCCCAAACTGTTAATTGCTGATGTTATATCCATAATTTTCCTCATTTCTGCGCTGCCTTTTACACATATCAAGTTTGCGGCGGCAACGCAGACGCAAACTTGCCGGTAAAAGAATTATCAAATTCTTTTACCTTCAGCCTCCATATATGTATTCATGATGCATCTGCATGCCGCGTGTCAAATCTACGCCTGTCCTATCGTAAGCCCCTTATTCGCCATTGTCTTGCTCGCATTAAAAGCAGAGATATTAGCCTCATAGGAACGAGATGCATCTATCAAATCCGTCATTTCCTGAACAACATTGACATTCGGATATGTAACATATCCGTTCTCATCTGCATCCGGATGAGACGGGTCATAAACCAAATTCATATCCGTCGATGTATCCTCATATACAGAAGTAACCTTAACGCCGTCTCCAAGCCTTCCTCCGCTTGCATTCCTAAGGGCGCTTGCAAATGACGAGCCGCTGCTGTTTGCCCCTCTTATTGCCGTTGCCGAAGAAAGTGTCTTCTCAGTAAATACAACAGCCTTTCTGACGTAAGGTGTTCCATCGGAAGTTCTTGTCGTGTTTGCGTTTGCAATATTCTGTGATATTACATCCGTTCTGAGCTGCTGCGCTGTCATTCCGGATGCGCTTATATTAAATGCCGTAAACATTGACATAGCATTATCCTCCTGAAATTATTTTATAACTGTTTTAAATCTCGAAAATTCATTATTGATACTGTCAATCAGCGCACTGTAATTTATCTGCTCTGATGCAAGTTCAACATTCTCAGTCGACAGGTCAACATTATTTCCGTCAAGCCTGTAAGAAAGCGTTGAATTATCCGTATAAGTTCTCATTGTGACATCCGACAAATCAACACTGTTAATCTTTTTTGTCAATGATGCATAGGGGCTTCCTGCCTGCTCTATTGCAGAATTAAGATAAGTCTTAAACTCAACATCCTGCCTCTTATAGTTAGGTGTATCAACATTAGCTATATTGTTAGTCAATACCTCTTCTCTTGTCCAACTGGCATCTGCCGCTGCCTTTAACACATTCACATAGCCAAATATTCCCGTAACCATGTCAAACCTCCATTCTGCGCATAAATCCGCTATGATTTTTATCAAATCATAATTCGACATACTAAGCCTAATTTGTATTATAAAATAAAAATAATGAAAAATAAAGCAAAAATTAAAAAAAGATAGAGCCCTATGTCAAAAAATTTGACATTGTATAAAGGCTCCATCCTTTTTTATAATATCAATCCATTTATTATTTCTATGCTTTAATAAAAAAATACAATCATGAAAACTATTCGTCATATTTTTTCAATTCATCAAACACTACTTCATTTATGACTTTAATATACGTTCCCTTCATACCCGATGAACGCGACTCAATCACTCCGGCGCTCTCGAATTTTCTGAGTGCATTTACTATTACAGATCTTGTAATCCCCACTCTGTCCGCAATTTTACTTGCCACAAGAATTCCCTCAGTACCGTCAAGCTCCTTAAAAATATGTCTTATCGCCTCAAGCTCAGAGGTTGACAAAGTACTAATAGCAGACTTTACAATCTGTTTCTTTCTCACAACCTCGGCATTCTCCTCGTTTACAGAACGCATCATCTCAAGTCCCACAACAGTAGTTCCGTATTCGCATAAAATAATATCATCAATCTCATAAGAGCTGTCGTTTTTATACATAAACAGTGTTCCAAGTCTCTCTCCGCCTATTTCTATAGGCACAATCAACGCCTGAAACTTCTTTACATTATCCATGGCAAACCCTAATGTTGCCAGATTAACATTTTCTTTTGTGGAGAGAACACTCAAAAGGCGCTCATTGAGCATATTGTCGACAAATCCGCCGACTCTGTCATATATGAGCTCGTCTATAACATCGACGCCCTTATAAAATCCTGTTCCCAAAACCTTCCCCTTTTTGCTTATCACAAGAATATTTGACTCAAGAATACCGCTTAAGACATCACAAATGTCATTAAACTCCACTCTGTGCGAATGATTATTGTGCAGTAACTTATTGATTTTTCTTGTCTTATCAAGCAGCTGAACGCTCATATTGTACCTCCTACACGCCCGAAATGCAACAATTACTCTCATAACTCATTAAATCTCTATAAATGTTAGCACATTTCAGTAATAAAAACAACAGTTTTCGCACAATTCTTATCAATTCTTGATTTTTAATTACAGACTTATTTTAATACCTGTTCTTTTTTATTCTCATTCTCACTTATCTTACTCTCTGTATAACCACACGTCTCATCAGCACAGGCAATTTTATTTCCCTTCTCTACCATATACCCTCCGCATTTAGGACATTTCTTTGACACAGGTTTCTGCCAGCTCATGAAATCGCACTCAGGATTATCCTCACACCCAAAATATCTTCTGCCTTTTTTTGTCTTTTTAAGAACAATATCTTTGCCGCATTTAGGACAAGCCACCCCTATTTTCTCAAAGTACGGTTTAGTATTGCGGCATTCAGGAAAACCAGGACAGCCCAAGAATTTCCCGTGAGGACCATATTTTATAACCATATTGCGTCCGCACTTTTCGCATACGACATCAGTAACCTCATCCTCTATCTTGACATTCTCGAGCTCTTTCTCAGCTTCCTTTACCGCCACATCCAGGTCAGGATAGAAATTTCTGATTACTTCTTTCCACTTAACCTTGCCCTCCTCTACACTGTCGAGAAGCGCTTCCATATTTGCGGTAAAGTTTACGTCAACTATCGAAGGAAACGCCTTTTTCATAATGTTGTTCACAGCCTCGCCAAGCTCCGTCACATAGAGATTTTTATTTTCCTTCGCCACATAATGCCTTGCAATAATCGTTGTTATTGTAGGCGCATAGGTACTCGGTCTGCCGATACCAAGCTCTTCAAGCTGCTTAACAAGAGAGGCCTCTGTAAAATGCGCTGGAGGCTGTGTAAAATGCTGCTCCCCTTTAATATCAATAAGTTTAATCTGAGAATCTTCATTAATACCGTTAATCAGAGCTTTATTTTCGGATTTTTCATCTTCCTCCTTATATACAGACAAAAAACCGTCAAATTTAATCTTAGATGCAGATACCGTAAAGCGATATTTTCCCGCCGCAATCTTTACCGAAGCAGTCTCATAAACTGCCGGGCTCATCTGACTCGCAGTAAATCTTTTCCATATAAGCTGATAGAGTCTGAACTGGTCACGGGACAAAGATTCCTTAATCATAACAGGACTGAGGCTTATATCCGTAGGTCTGATTGCCTCATGCGCATCCTGTATCTTCTTGCCCTCCTTGCCTGACAATGCATGCTCACCCGCATACTCACTTCCGTACTGTTCCTTTATATATTCTGCCGCCAGATTGACCGCTTCATCTGCCACACGCGTAGAATCAGTTCGAAGGTAAGTGATAATTCCGACAGTACCTCTCCCTGCAATATCAACGCCTTCATATAACTGCTGCGCAAGACGCATTGTCTTCTGTGTGGAAAAATTGAGCTGTTTTGCAGCCTCCTGCTGAAGAGTACTGGTTGTAAACGGAAGCGGAGACTTCTTCACTCTCTCGCCGTGTTTAACACTTTCCACTATAAAGCTGCTCTTCTTTACTTCATTTATAATATGCTCTGCGTCATCGCCGTTCTTTATCTCTATTTTTCCGTTCTCATCGCCGTAAAACTTTGCCTTGACAACTGTTTTCTCGCCTTTTACACTCAAATCCGCGTCTATTGTCCAGTATTCGTCAGGAATAAATGAGTTAATCTCATCTTCTCTGTCACATATTATACGCAGCGCCACAGACTGTACTCTTCCCGCACTCAGTCCCCGCTTTATCTTTGCCCACAGAAGAGGACTTATGCGATAGCCAACCATTCTGTCAAGCACTCTCCTTGACTGCTGTGCATCAACTAAATCCATATCAATCTTTCTTGCATTTTTAATGGATGCCTTAACAGCATTCTTGGTAATCTCATTAAATGTAATCCTGTATATATCCTTGTCCTCGAGTTTAAGGGCTTTTGCAAGATGCCATGAAATTGCCTCACCCTCGCGGTCAGGGTCTGTCGCAAGATAAACCTTATCAGCCTTTTTTGCCTCTTTTCTCAGCGCCGCAAGAATATCCCCCTTTCCTCTGATTGTAATATACTTCGGCTCATAGTCATTTTCGATGTCAACGCCCATCTGACTTTTAGGCAAGTCTCTTATATGCCCCTGAGACGCCATTACCTCATAATTAGGGCCAAGAAACTTCTTAATAGTCTTAACCTTCGCAGGAGACTCTACAATAACCAGATACTTTGCCATTTTATTAATTTCCTCCCAAAATCTATCACTTAATCCTGATATAACAGTTTTTTGAAACCTCCTCAATATCCCCCTCCAACTGCAGCATAAGAAGCTCCTCTGTAACTGTTGAAATATCAAATCCAGTTTCACTGATAATCTCATCCGTATTTTTTGGATGCAAACCGAGAACACTATACACCATATTTTTTTTACTTGCAAGCAGATTTCTGTCCTGCAATTTAGAGCAAGACGCTGTATTTTCTGAATTAATATTCTCTGTAAAAAAATTTTTATTATGTATTTCTTTATTTTTAAGAAGAAGTCGATTCACAAGACTGCATTGCATAATATCTTCGGGAGTTGTTATAACCATGGCTCCGTCCTTAATCAAGTTATTGCAGCCCTCACTCATTCTGTCATATGCCCTTCCCGGAACAGCCATGACGTCTCTGTTCTGTTCAAGAGCCTGGTCGGCAGTAATCAGTGCGCCGCTCCTTGCTGCTGCCTCAACCACAATCACAACATCAGACAGCGCGCTTATTATTCTGTTGCGCTCAGGAAACCTCCACGCGTCAGGAGGTGTTCCCGGTGCATACTCAGATACGACGCCTCCGCTCACAAGCATCTTATTATAGATATCAGTATTATCTGCCGGATAACATATATCCGTACCGCAGCCGAGCACACCGCATGTATAACCTTTTGCCTCAAGACTTCCCCTGTGCGCCGCCGCATCTATCCCCGATGCAAGTCCGCTCACAACCTGTATGCCCATCCCGGCAAAGCTCCTCGCAAGCTCAAAAGCCATTTTTCTCCCGTAATATGTACATCCTCTGGCTCCCACAACCGCCGCAGAAGGACGTTCATCACACGGCATACGCCCTATACAATATAACCCCAGCGGAGCATCAGAAATATTTTTCAGTCTTTGAGGATAATCCGGATGTTCTATATGCACCCAGTTTATATTACTTTTATTAAGTCTCTTGAAATTTTCGTATATTTTACTGTCTTTTGCGGCAGCGATTATATTCGAGATGTCTTTCCGGCTTATAGAAGCCGCTTCTGACAGCATATAAGCATCAGCCTCAAACACATTTTGTGCACTTCCGAATTTTTTTATAAGACTTCGCTGCTTTGCTCGTCCAATACCAGGTATATTACACAGCCAAAACCAATAAAATCCCTTATCTCCCATAATCCCCCCAGTCCATGCTCCTGTAAGACACCGCCTCGCTTAAATGTCTTATCGATATGCGCTCCGACTCCTCCATATCCGCTATTGTCCTGGCTGTTTTAAGGACTTTGTGATAACCCCTCACAGTAAAATTAAACTTATCAAAGGCAAGCTCCATTATCCTTTGTTCACTTTTTCCCATAACACAGTATTTCTTAATCTGCTGCGGCGACATCTGAGAATTAAACTTTATTCCCTCTCCGACAAACCTCTGTCTCTGTATATCCCTTGCCCTATTAACAACAATACGCATATTCTCAGATGTATATTCCCGCCAGTTATTATCCGTTTCACCAAAAACTTTTCCGAATTCCGGCATATTTTTTAAGTCTGATACCTCTCTTTCCTCGGTCCCACTCTTCAGACCTGCAACAGCTTTAACCCCCACACTCTCTACATATACACAAATGTCAAATCTGTCCCGCACCGGACGGCTTATCCTCCCAAGATAACGCCGCACCTGTGCGTCAGAACATCTGCATCTCTCCCTATCGGGATAATATCCGCACCTGCATGGATTCATCGCTGCAACCAGCATAAAATCAGCCGGATATATATACTCCCTGCCGTTTCTGACAATGCGAATAATTCTTTCCTCCAGAGGCATTCTCAGCGCATCCAGCAAAGTCCCCGAATACTCGGTGAACTCATCCATAAACAGAACACCCTTATCAGCAAGCGTAATTTCCCCCGGAACCGGCACAGCTCCCCCTCCCAGCAATCCCGCCTCTGAAATACTGTGATGAGGACACCTGAAAGGTCTCTGTGTTATAAGCCCGCACTCCTTAAGCTTTCCGGCGGCACTGTATATTCTTGTCACCTCAAACTGCTCTTCACATGACATATCAGGCATTATTCCCGGAATTCTCTTTGCTATCATAGTCTTTCCGCCTCCCGGCGGTCCTATATACATAATATTGTGATTTCCGGAAACAGCAGTAAGAGTTGCTCTCTTCGCCGCCTCCTGTCCGCATATATCCGCAAAGTCATAATTTGCTCTAATCACTCCCTGTTCAACCCGTGAAGCAATCCCTCTGTATTCCTGAGCTTTTTTCAGCTCCGTTTCTCCCTTCAAAAAACCTATAAGCTGTGAGACATTACTTGTTCCGATAACCTCTATCCCATCAATCAACGCGCCCTCATTAAGATTACATTCAGGGATAATGCATCTTGAAAATCCTTTGTCTCTCGCCTCTGCAACACATGCGAGTATGCCGTGTATTCCGTTAATCTTTCCGTCAAGACTCAGCTCTCCAAGCACCACGGTTGACTCGAGCGACTTCATATCAATATGTCCGTTTGCAGCCAGAATACCTGCTGCAATAGGCAGGTCAAATCCCGTTCCGGCCTTTCTTATATCGGCAGGAGATATATTAATCATCAGCTTTTGAGGTCTGAGCACAATACCCGAATTCTTTATAGCAACTCTCACACGCTCCTTAGCCTCCCTCACCTGAGCCGCAAGGTATCCGCTCATCTCAAAGCATGGAATACCGTCCCCCGAATCCGTCTCCACTCTGACTATACATGCCTCCAGACCTGCCAGCGCTACACTGAAAACCTCACTGTACATATATCACCCCGCACTTCAACAAAAGCATTGTTTATATATCAATAATATATATTTAATATATAATACATTTTTGATTTTGTCAATTTATTTTTTATTTTTTTAGTATTTAGCATGGACAAAAAAGGACAAAACACTCTGATTGTGTTTTGCCCGTTATGAAACAAATTAAAGATGCGCCTTTACATAACATGAATCCCATGCATATTCGACAGCACTCTTTGCACTGATAACTCCCTTTAAGCAGAGGTCTGTCAGCGCGTCATCCATTGTTATCATTCCCTCTTTTTCACATTCCCGCATCACTGACAAAATACGGCCGGTATTCCCCTCCTTTATAAGCTGCTTTATCGGATCTGACGCATACATTATTTCAAATGCGGCGACGCGTCCTGCCTTATCTTCTCTTGGAATCAACTGCTGTGATATAACGGCCTCAAGCACCATTGAAAGCCGCAGCCTCATATTCTGCCTGCTATCTGTAGGATATGCAGCAATAATTCTTTCAATCACTGACTGAGCTCCGGCTGCTCCAAATGTCGATAGCACAAGATGTCCCGTTTCCGCCGCTGTGACTGCTGCCGAGACAGTATCTAAATCCTTTATTTCCCCCACAACTATCACATCAGCGTCTTCACGCAGCGCCGCTCTTAACGCCCCGGCACAGGACATCGCATCTGTGCCGATTTCTCTCTGATTGACAACAGCCTTCTCATGGCAGTGCACATATTCTATCGGGTCTTCAATCGTAATTATGTGAGCATTCCTCTCTTTGTTTATTTTATCGGTAACAGCCGCCAAAGTAGTAGTCTTTCCGCTCCCTGAAGTTCCTGCCATAATCACTAGACCTCTTTTTTTGTAAGCCAAATCCGTTACAGCTTCGGGAATGCAAAGCTGTTCTGCCGTCGGAAGCTTTTCATGAACAATACGAATCGAACACGCCGCGCAGCCTTGCTGTCTGAATACATTAACTCTGTATCTTTCATTCCTCAGAACTGATAACGCAAAACCCGTTTCGCCTTTTTCCCTGTATATTTTAAGCTGCTGTTCATTCATAACAGAAAAGACTATTCTGTCAAGCTCTTCAGGTGTAAGCTCAGGATAATCAAGTTTTTCAAGACTTCCGTTCACACGCACCATCGGAGGCACACCCGCAGTCAAAAGTATATCTGAAGCTCCTTTTTCTCTTGCAGCAGCAAGCATATGTTCCACTGTCAGCATTATATTTTTCTCCTTATCTTTCTGCATTTATTAACTTCTTTTAATAATTAAATATTAACATCAAAAATATTATACATATCAGCCTTATCTCCTACCGAGCTCTGAAAGAGCTGCTCATAATCAGTAGAACACTTATAAATTTTTTTGTAATCATCATTGGCAATCCTGAATTTACCGTCATACGTAACATACCCCTGGCTGAACTCAAACACGAAATAAACCTCGTGTCTGTCATCTCCGTTCACTATCTCTGCACTGTACAGATAATATATATAGTTGTCAACACTGCCCTCCAGAGCATTTTTTCTTGAAAGGAACTTAACTCCCGTCAGCGAAACATTTTCGGCATGCTCATCATTAGGCATATACAGATAGCTTTCATCTCCTGTCGCTCTGTACATAATCCTGAAGGTCATATCCTCCGTCTCTGCTGCAATCGTATCCCGGCATGCCGTATCAAGTTCCCTGAGAACTTCCATATCAAGATCGCCCGCGTCACTCGCATAAGAGCTCAGCCTGTCGGCAATATAAGTCTGCTCCGTGGCATCAACAGCGTAGCCATGCCTTGACAAATCAGACTTATCCGCGGTACAGCTCACCCTTACAGTGTCGCCTGTCTTTATTTCCGACGTCTTATCAGGCTTAAATTCAAGCTGGGAAAGATACTCATTATCCCAGTTATTAGTAACGATAACATAAGCCTCCGGGCTTATTCCCCCAAAAACAACCTCTACATTTGAAAATAAATCAATCTTTTCGCCGCTTCCGATATTTTTAGCCCTTACATTATACTGCTTTTTCCCCACTGTAACTCCGGCGTCTTTCGCGGCCTGCTCATCATATTCCACATACACCGTAAGCTTGTCACCGTTTGAAATATCGCTCTGCTCCACCGAAGCAGAAAACGATTCTGCGAGCTTTCTGTATGCCGTGAGCTTTTCCATATTCACTTCCTTTCCCGCAAGATTTTTATACAGCTTCTCGGCATCCACAACACATTCCGCTGACGCATAACCATCTATTCCGCTGTATTTAATCTCAATAAAATCCTCCGGGTCAATATGCTTTCTTCCAAGCAGCCATGCAATTATAACAACAACCAGACACGCCATAACTGCCGCTACCGCAATATACGTAGTACGCTCGCCCGCCTCAAAATATTTATCCGCAAACTTTCCAAATCTGCTCTCATCATCTTTTTGCGGTTTTCTGCCATATTTTATTTCTTTCATATTGTTTTCTCTCTTTAAATATCCTTTCCAACAGCTCTTGTCGCTCTCTTTAAAAGTTCCAGCTCAGAGCCGTGCATATGAGGACTTAAGCTTTTATACACCCATTCATGGTAACTGTTCAGTCTCCTCAAGTCGTTTTCGTCAAGATACGAACAGTCAACAAGTTCCAAATCGACGGGAACACATGTCAGCATCTCAAATTTAAGAAATGTTCCGTACTCATTCTCTGTGTCCCTGACGCACAAAATTTCATTTTCAATTCTTATTCCGTATTGACCGTCAACATATACACCCGGCTCGTCAGATGTAACCATTCCCGGCTCGATAACGCATGTGTCTCCATGCCCCGCTGTATGCTTCCACCTGAAACTGTTGGGAGCCTCATGCACATTTAAAAGATATCCGACTCCGTGACCCGTTCCGCAGCGATAGTCAATCCCTTCCGCCCACAGCGCTCCTCTCGCCAGAATATCAAGATTTAAGCCTGTGCACCCATAAAGAAAATGCGCGTCGGCAAGCGCCAGCATACCTTTAAGCGTAAGCGTATAAGCCTTCCTGCACTCATCTGTGACAGGTCCGAGCGCAAATGTTCTTGTGACATCGGTAGTGCCTCTCATATACTGTCCACCCGAATCAACCAGAAGCATTCCCTCCGGTTTAAGCACTGAGCAATTATCCATTGTGGCACTGTAGTGCATCATAGCAGCATTTGCACCGTAAGCGCTTATAGTGTCAAAGCTCGGCTCTATAAAATCGTAAATCTCTGCCCTGAGAGAGTCAAGATATACGGCAGCATCAAATTCCGTAATTTCTTCTTTTTCCACGGTATTTTTGAGCCAGAACATGAACCTTGTGAGAGCAAGACCGTCATCAATATGAACCGCCTTAAGATTTCTTATCTCAGTGTCATTTTTAACCGCTTTCATAAGTACTGTGGGATTTTGCTCCGTCACCATGCGCACTCCGCTTTTCTTTAACAGCCTGTACACATAAAAATTAACGCGCTTTAAATCCACAAGAACACTGTCCTGTTTTATCTTGCTCAAATCATCATAAAAAGTTTCATAAGGTCTTATGCTCACTCCCATATCACAAAGCTTAGACTTAAGCTGCTGCGAAAATCTGTCGTCATCCGCATAAATAACTGCGCTGTCCATTGTTATATACGAATATGACATAAGCACCGGATTACATTTTACGTCTCTTGCGCGTATATTAAACAGCCAGCATATATCGTCAAGCGTCGTTATCACATGAGCATCTGTTTTAAGTTCTTTCATTTTTTCCCTGAGACGGCACAGCTTGTCTTTGCAGCTCTCGCCTGCTTCTGCCTCAAACGCCGAGCTGTGCGGAAAAGCAGGTCTGTCCTCCCACAGTTCCCGTGTACAGTTAAATTTATAATCAATTTTTCCGTTTTTCTTCGACACGGCAGACTCCAGCTCATTTCCGAGCACAGCATCCACCGTTCTCGCATCAAGTCCGAGATTTCCTCCTTCAGGAAGCACAGACTCACAGTACCCCGTAAGAGAAACCGCTCCCTGAACTCCCATTTTCATAAGCTCTATTCCCGTGCCCGAAAGCTGAAGCTGCGCCTGTACAAAATATCTTCCGTCTGTAAAAAGCACCGCATCGTCTTTTCCTATCACCAAGGTTCCCGCAGAGCCTGTAAAGCCTGACAGAAACTGTCTCTCACCGAAATAATCGCCCGCATATTCCGACATATGGTAATCGCCCGTACACACAACATACACGTCGACCCCCGCCTTCGTCATGCACTCTCTTGCTTTGCTTAATCTCTCTCTTATTATCCTGCTGTCTGTTATCTGCGGCATTTTCATATCCTCCATATATATTTTTTCATCCTTCCCGTTTTTTTGCGTGACGGGCTGCAGCGCTGTCAGATATATGCCATGCACTGCCCCTGCACGCACCGCTCCTATAAGTGGTTATCCTCAAGAAGTTTTTTCAGCTTTTCAAGCGCCTTTTTCTCTATACGGCTGACATAGCTTCTGCTTATTCCAAGCTCCTTCGCCATCTCGCACTGTGTCTTTTCGTCATTACCGAAAAGTCCGTATCTGTGTATGATAATAGTTTTTTCCCGCTCGTTCAGAACCGTATCCATTTTCTCTTTCAGACATGAAATCCTCTGCGAGAAAATATAATCTCCCACAACATCCGGCTCATCCTCTCCCACAATCTCTATAATACTTATCTCGTTGCCTTCTTTGTCCGTTCCTATCGGCTCATAAATAGATACCTCTCTCGCCCTTTTCTTCTCAGCCCTGAGCATCATGAGAAGCTCATTGTCAATGCATTTTGCCGCATATGTGGCTAACCTTATACCTTTATCCGGCTTAAACGAATTAATAGCCTTTATCAGTCCGACCGTGCCGACGGATATTAAATCCTGAATATCCCTGTCCGGCGTGCTGTATTTTTTTGTCATATGTGCAACCAGGCGCATATTCTTCTCAATCAGAATATCTCTGGCTTTGCTGTCTCCTCCGCGAAAAAGCTCAAGAATTTCCTTTTCTTCATCTGCGGAAAGCGGCTTTTCAAAACTCTTCAAAGAAAGGCACCCCAGACACATATTTTATATATTTTATGTGCAAAGGTGCCTTTTATTGCTTTTCCTAATCTTCTTTTCTTCTCAAAACGTCAAAACGTTCAAGCCTTACACCCAAATCGATGTAAAGCTGCTGCTTAGGATGAGGGGCGCTCTCCATATCGCAGCCCTTTTCATCCGTAATCCTTCTTACTGTTACATTTATATTCTCTCCGCCCGGTCTCATGACTTCAATCTGCTCCCCGACGCTGAATTTATTGCGCTGTTCTATATGATACAGTCCCTCGTCATTGCAGCCGTCAACAATACCGAGATACGTATACTCCTTGACATACGTATTTGTATCATAAATCTGAGTGTTCTCGTCCGGCTTGCCGAAAAAGAAACCGGTAGTATACTGTCTGTAAGTACACTTTGAAATCTCTGATTTATAGAATGGTATTCTGCTTCTGTAAAGCTCTTCATCCTTAATAAAATCGTCGATAGCCAGCCTGTATGTTCTCGCGACAGTCGCTACATAGAGAGCCGTCTTCATTCTTCCCTCAATCTTAAAGCTGTCAATTCCCGCGTTAAGCATCTCCGGAATATGCTCAATCATGCACAAATCCTTTGAGTTAAAAATATAAGTTCCCCGCTCATTCTCATAAACAGGCATATACTCGCCCGGTCTTGACTCCTCAACTATTGAATATTTCCATCTGCAAGGGTGCGTGCACGCCCCTCTGTTTGCGTCTCTTCCCGTCATAAAGCTGCTTAGCAGACATCTCCCCGAATAGGAAATACACATTGCCCCGTGAATAAAAGTCTCTATCTCCATCTCATCAGGAATATGCTCTCTTATCTGCTTAATCTCATTAAGAGAGAGCTCTCTGGCAGATACTACACGCCTGGCTCCCTGCTTCCACCAGAACTGATAAGTCATATAATTAGTGTTGTTTGCCTGTGTGCTGATATGTATATCTATATCAGGAAGCACCTCTTTTGCAATCATAAACATGCCCGGGTCCGAAATTATAAGCGCGTCAGGACCTATCTGTTTAAGCTCCTCAAAATATTTTCTCGCGCCCTCCAAATCATAGTTATGCGCAAGGATATTTGCTGTAACATAGACCTTGCAGTTCCTCTCATGCGCAAATTCAATCCCCTCTCTCATCTCTTCGAGAGTAAAATTTTTTGCCTTTGCCCTGAGTCCGAATGCTTCTCCGCCTATATAAACCGCATCGGCTCCGTATACAACAGCAATTTTCAACACCTCAAGACTGCTTGCAGGTATAAGAAGTTCAAGTTTTCTGCCTTTATAAATATGTTCCGCCATATCCGCCTCCATATACAAATTTTATAACCTACCGCTGCTGTTTGATATTTTTACCTTTTTACGCTCAGCGTAATCCCGTCACCTATAGGAACAACAGCTGTGACTACCTCTTCCGAGTGAGTCAGCATATAGATATAGTCGCGCATTCTCTCGTGAATTGTCCTGTTTCTTCTTGTCACGCCGTATTTTGACTGCACTATTTCCCCCTCCTGCAGGACGTTGTCGGAGATAAGCAGACCGCCCTTTTTAAGTATTCTCATTATCTCCGGAAAATAATTTATATACTGCCCCTTCGCAGCGTCCATAAATACAAAATCAAAGGGGCCCTCAAGTTTTCTTAAAACTTCCATAGCATCCCCCTCAATTAGCGTTATTTTGTCTTCCTTTCCCGCTCGCCTGAAATTTTCCCTTGCAATCGGTATTCTCCTGTCATAATTCTCGATAGTTGTTATATGACAGCCGGGCGGCATGCTTTCACTCATAAGAATAGATGAGTAACCCACTGCCGTGCCAACCTCCAGAATGTTTTCCGGCTGTTTCAAAGCAATCAGCACCTTTAACAGATTACCCATCTCTTTTCTTATAATAGGAACATTGTCCGATAACGCTTCCTTTTCTATTAAGTTACAGATCTCAGAATTGCCCGTATCAAGTGAATTAATATATGCTACAATCCGCGGCTCTACAATCATTTTTAACTGTCCTCCCCGGTATCCTGGCACATTATTTCCATCATCTCGGATGGCTTCATTGCGGTGTTGAGCGTATAAGTGCCTCCGACAAAATTTTTATTATAATCAGAAAGCACAATCTGAAAATACATAATTGTCTTGTCTCTGCACAGTCCCTTGTCATACAGAATTGATGAGAGCTGTTTTGCAGAAATACCGTCCGAAATAACAACCTCTACCTGTCTTGCATTTTCCTCTGTATCAACCGACTCTTCGTTAAAAATATTGTGTCCGAAGGTATATGCTTTGCTTCCCGCCGCAAATATGATTATCGCACCGACAATAACCAGAACTATATTAAACGATACACCGAGTACTACTCTTACATTTTTATTGTTCATTCAAGTCATGCTCCTCTTTGCTGTTATTGCAGAAAATCCATGTTGAAATCAATGGCTCCGACAACAGTCATACAAACCTCCTGCACCATTCGGCACAGTGCCATCTCCGCCGCCAGAAACCGCTCTGCCGCAGGCTGCTGGCGCACGTCAATATATCTGTTGTTCAATTCGTCCGTCGAAGTAATTACATCCTCAACATCATCGGAATACTGAAGCCTGAAGTTCTCCCGTCTGAAATCATCGACCGCCCTCTTTAAATCAGGCTGCCTCATTATATCGGCCTCAAGCTCCTTATACTCCCTATATTCATCGCTCTCAATAATAGCCTGCGTCAACGCCTGCGTAAGCTCATCTACTCTGCTCATACCTGTGACTCCATTATGATTGGAAGAATAACCGGATTTCTCTTCATCTTCTTCCAGAGATACTCACTCAAATCATCTTTAATGATATTCTTTATCTTGCTCCAGTCAGAAATGCGTTTTTCAAGACATCCCTCAACAGAATCCCAAACTACCGCCTTAGCCTCGTCAAGAAGCTCCTCAGCCTCCCTTACATAGACAAAGCCTCTGGTAACAATATCAGGTCCGGCAACAAGATTGCCTGTGTATTTCTCAAGCGTGAGAACAACTATAATAATACCGTTCTCGGCAAGGTTCTGACGGTCTCTGAGCACTATGTTGCCCACATCGCCAACGCCAAGTCCGTCAACCATAATAGCTCCGGTCTGCACCTTATCTACGATAGCTCCGCTCTCCTCACTCAGCTCTATAACATCGCCCGACTTTGCTATAAACACATGTTCCTTATCATAGCCGAGAGACATTACTATATCGCGCTGCGCGCACAGATGTCTGTATTCACCATGCACCGGAATCGCATACTTAGGCTTAACCAGAGAATATATAAGCTTAATTTCTTCCTGACAGGCATGTCCCGATACGTGCGTGTCCTGGAATATAACTTTTGCACCCTTCATTCCGAGCTCATTGATTACCTTTGCCACAGACTTCTCATTTCCCGGAATAGGCGTAGATGAAAATACAACACAGTCACCCGGCTGAATAGACACCTTTCTGTGAAGAGACGCAGCCATTCTTGAAAGCGCTGCCATAGACTCTCCCTGGCTTCCCGTTGTTATAAGAACAATCTGCTCAGGTGTATAATTTTTCATTTCCTCGGTATCTATAAGCGTGCCCTCAGGAATTTTGAGATAATCGAGGTCTTCTGCAACCTCTATTATATTGACCATGCTTCGTCCCTCAACACACACCTTTCTGCCGTAAGCCACGGCAGAATTGATAATCTGCTGTACTCTGTCAACATTTGATGCAAATGTAGCTATAATCAGACGGCTGTTTTTGTTGTCGTTAAAAATCTTATCAAACGTCGCTCCGACAGTCCTCTCTGACATTGTAAATCCCGGACGAAGAGCATTGGTGCTGTCGCACATCAGCGCAAGCACACCCTTCTTTCCCAGCTCGCCAAGCCTCTGCAAATCAATAGGATCTCCGTATACAGGCGTATAGTCAACCTTGAAATCTCCGGTGTGGATAATCGTCCCTGCCGGCGAAAATATTGCAAGAGCCGCTGCATCTGCAATACTGTGGTTTGTTCGTATAAACTCAACCCTGAAATCTCCGAGAGTAATCGACTGTCCGTATTTTACAACCTTTCTCTTTACGCTTCTTAACATGCTGTGCTCTTTAAGCTTCGACTCAATAAGGCCCATTGTAAGCCTTGTCGCGTAAATAGGAACATTTACGTCCTTCAGCACATAGGGAATTGCTCCTATATGGTCCTCATGACCGTGAGTAATGACAAATCCCTTAACCTTGTCTATGTTCTGCTTCAAATAAGTCACATCCGGAATGACCAAATCAATTCCAAGCATCTCCTCCTCCGGAAATGACAGACCGCAGTCCACAACAACAATACTGTCATCATACTCAATGGCAGTAATGTTCATTCCTATCTGCTCAAGACCTCCCAACGGAATAATCTTGACAGAACCCGTATTTACTTTTTTCATTTTATACCTCCATGCCGCATCTTATAATGCGGCTACATTAAGTTTCTTTAATTCAAATTATATTATTCAATATCCACATTCTCTAAAAGCTCGGCAAAAATCCTGCTCACGCTCTCAAGCTCCTCATCATTGTCCACAAACTCATAAGCCGCATCAGGGCTTGAGCTGTCAGAGACATCCTTTAAGATATATGCCTCCGCTTCATCGTCTTCATCATCCTCAGAATCCGTCACAAGAATATAGTTATATCCGTTCACTCTTGTCTCTTCAAGAATATAAAAAGACACCTTCTCATTATTATCTGTAAAAAACTCTAGTTTTTCCATTCAAATCCTCTTTTAAATAAACAAAATAAAAACACTAATCAGCAAAATACCTTCCGCATAAACTACTCTTCAGCACCTTGCCCGTCAGAAATACGCATTTGCGCATGATTAGCCCTGTAATCGAGATATCCCTGCAAAATAATAGAAGCTGCAATCTTGTCTATCACAGCTTTTCTGTTCTCTCTTCTTACCCCGCTCTCTATAAGCACCTGCTCCGCCGAAACCGAGCTCAGTCTCTCATCCCACATAACAACAGGAAGCCCGGTTCTTCTCTCAAGCATGTCCGCAAATTCACGGCACTGCTCCGCCCGCTCTCCGACAGTATTATTCATATTTTTAGGAAATCCTACAACAATCTCCTCTGCACCGTATTCCCCGATAAGCTCCTCAATTCTCGCCAAAGTCCTTCTGAGCTTATTGGCTTCCTTGCGCGTAATTGTCTCAACTCCCTGAGCGGTTAAGCCCAGCTCGTCGCTGACAGCAACGCCCACAGTCTTTGTACCGTAATCCAACCCGATTATTCTCATAATTTACAGACCCTTGCCTGTGATAAAGTACTTGATAACTTCCTCGACAAGCTCGTCCCTCTCCACCTTCATAATAAGGCTTCTTGCATTATTATGACTTGTTATATAAGTAGGGTCTCCCGACATAATATATCCTACAATCTGATTTACCGGATTATATCCTTTTTCCTTTAACGCAAGATAAACCTGCTCTATTATTCCCTCAACAGAAATAGTTTTTTCTGGCTGTGTCTTAAAAAATTGTGTATTATTATCTACCATTTCCCTCACGTCCCTTTCGTATATGTATCTATGATACACCACTTTTCGCTATAAAACAAGTGTTTTGCCAATAAAAATAGTACCAGCGGCAGACTGATATTCCGTCTGCCGCTGTCAATAAATCCGCGATGTATAATTTTCAGTTTAAAATTCCCTCATCAAGCTCTGCCATACCCAGAGTAATGTTAAGATTTCCGTTCCTCATGCGCAAATGGTCAATAAACTCCTTTTCATCAGCGTTCCTTTTCATTGAAACACTGTAAGTGAGCTCATACATAGTTCCCATATTTGTTGTCTTTACTCTTCTCAACATTGAGCGTGTAGTGTATTTATCAAAAACCT